>NZ_JBEYUI010000007.1:0-233032 GCF_040643455.1 Micromonospora sp. NPDC047134 | reverse complement strand
CCACAAGGGCAAGTAACAACCCTCACCACACCACCACCAACACACCCACACCACACCGCCAGACCACCCTGCCCACACAACGGTCAAAACACGAGGAAAGCCCGCCTCCTCGAGGCGGGCTTTCCCCTTCCTCCACCCCACCCCAGCCCCGTCCCAGCCCCGTGTCCCAGCCCCGTTGATCATGAGGTTGGCGGCAGCTGTCGATCTTCAAGCTGCCGCCAACCTCATGATCAACGGGGGCAGCGCGGGGGCAGCGCGGGGGCAGCGCGGGGGCAGCGCGGGGGCAGCGCGGGGGCAGCGCGGGGGCAGCGCGGGGGCAGCGCGGGGGCAGCGCGGGGGGTGGGGGGGTGGGTTTAGAGGCCGGAGAGGCGTTGGCCGGCTCTCACTACGGCCATGGCGTGGCGTTCGCCGGGGCGGCGGCCCAGGCGTTCGATGGGGCCGGAGATGCTGATGGCGGCGATCACCCGGCCGGTACGGTCGCGGATCGGGGCTGAGACACTGGCCACACCGGCCTCGCGTTCCGCGACGCTCTGCGCCCAGCCTCGGCGGCGTACCTCGGCCAGGGTGCGGCCGGTGAACTTGGCCCGCGGCAGCAGTGGCATGACCGCCTCGGGTGGCTCCCAGGCGAGCAGGATCTGGGCCGCCGACCCGGCGGTCATCGGCAGCACCGAGCCGACCGGGACGGTGTCCCGCAGGCCGCTGGCCCGTTCGGCGGCGGCCACGCAGATCCGTTCGTCCGCTCTGCGTAGATAGAGCTGGGCGCTTTCGCCGGTGGCGTCCCGCAACGCGGCCAGCAGTGGCTCGGCCGCGGTCAGCAGGACGTCCGGCGCGGCATTGGCCAGCTCGCCCAGGCGAGGGCCGGGGCGCCAGCGGCCCTGGGTGTCCCGGACGAGCATCCGGTGGATCTCCAGGGCTTGGGCCAGCCGGTGCGCGGTGGCTCGGGGCAGCTTGGTGCGTTCAACGAGTTCGGCCAGGCTGGCGCCGTCGACACAGGCGGCCAGGATGACCACCGCCTTGTCGAGAACGCCGACACCGCTCATACTGTGTCCCACAAGCCGAAATTTACCTCCCAGAATTTAGGATGTCCAGATGGTGGGAGCCACTACTCAGCCGAGAACCTTGGCCGAGAAGGTCTGGGACGCGCATGTCGTCCGGTCTGTCGAGGGAGAGCCCGATCTGCTCTTCATCGACTTGCACCTGCTGCACGAGGTGACCAGCCCGCAGGCGTTCGACGGGCTGCGGCTCGCCGGTCGGCGGGTGCGTCGTACCGACCTCACCCTCGCGACCGAGGACCACAACACCCCGACCGGGTACGCCGATCCGTCGTTCCAGCAGCGCCGTGGTGACCTGCTCACCATCGCCGACCCCACCTCGCGTACCCAGATCGAGACCCTGCGCCGCAACTGCGCGGAGTTCGGCGTGAAGCTGCACCCCCTGGGCGACGAGAACCAGGGCATCGTGCACGTCATCGGTCCGCAGCTCGGGCTCACCCAGCCCGGCATGACCATCGTCTGTGGCGACTCGCACACCGCCACCCACGGCGCCTTCGGGGCCCTGGCCTTCGGCATCGGCACCAGTGAGGTCGAGCACGTGCTGGCCACCCAGACGCTGCCGCAGGCCCGTCCGAAGACCATGGCGGTCACCGTCAACGGTCAGCTCGGCCCCGGTGTCACCGCCAAGGATCTGGTCCTCGCGCTGATCGCCAAGGTCGGCACCGGTGGCGGTCGCGGGCACATCGTCGAGTACCGCGGTGAGGCCATCCGGGCGCTGTCCATGGAAGGCCGGATGACCATCGCCAACATGTCGATCGAGTGGGGTGCCAAGGCCGGCATGATCGCGCCGGACGAGACCACCTTCGCGTACCTGAAGGGGCGGCCGAACGCCCCCACCGGCGCCGACTGGGACGCGGCGCTGGCCTACTGGCGGACCCTGCCCACCGACGAGGGGGCGACCTTCGACGCCGAGGTGATCCTGGACGCGTCGGAGATCACGCCGTTCGTGACCTGGGGCACCAACCCGGGGCAGGGCGTTCCGCTGGGCGCGGCCGTGCCGGACCCGGAGGAGTTCACCACGGACGCGGAACGGGCCGCCGCCCGTCGCGCCCTGGAGTACATGGACCTGCGACCGGGCACCCCGCTGCGTGACCTGGCGGTCGACGTGGTCTTCGTCGGCTCCTGCACCAACGGCCGGCTGGAGGACCTGCGTGCCGCCGCGGACGTGCTGCGCGGTCACCGGGTCGCCGAGGGCGTACGCATGTTGGTGGTGCCCGGCTCCGCCGCCGTGCGGGAGGCCGCCGAGGCCGAGGGGCTGGACAAGGTCTTCACCGACGCGGGTGCCGAGTGGCGCTTCGCCGGGTGCTCGATGTGCCTGGGCATGAACCCGGACACCCTCTCGCCGGGGCAGCGCTCCGCCTCGACCTCCAACCGGAACTTCGAGGGCCGCCAGGGCCGGGGCGGGCGTACTCACCTGGTGAGTCCGCCGGTCGCCGCCGCGACCGCAGTGGTCGGCCGACTGGCCGCTCCCGCCGATCTGTAGAAGGGCTGCGACAGATGGACAAGTTCACCGTGCACACCGGCACCGCCGTGCCGCTGCGTCGGTCCGACGTGGACACCGACCAGATCATCCCGGCCGTCTACCTGAAGCGGGTGACCCGTACCGGTTTCGCCGACGGGTTGTTCAGCGCGTGGCGGGAGGACCCGGGATTCGTACTCAACGATCAATCTTATGCCGGGGCGTCGATTCTTGTCGCCGGTCCGGAGTTCGGCACCGGGTCCTCCCGCGAGCACGCCGTCTGGGCGCTGCGCGACTACGGGTTCCGAGCCGTGATCGCACCCGGCTTCGGTGACATCTTCCGCGGCAACGCGCTCAAGGAAGGGTTGCTTCCGGTAGAGCTGGAATTGAAAGCGGTCGAGGAAATCTGGGGTCTGGTCGAGGCCGACCCCGACACCTCGATCACCGTGGACCTGACCACCCGCCAGGTCCGGGCCGGCTCCTTCACGTGGTCGTTCCCGCTCGACGATTTCAGCCGCTGGCGGCTGATGGAGGGCTTGGACGACATTGGACTCACCCTGCGGCACGAGGAGCAGATCAGCACCTTCGAGACCACCAGGCCGTCCTTCCTGCCCCGGGTCGCATAGCCGTTCGCCGGGTCTGTTCGCCGATTCCGCCCCCACCGGTGCCACCGGTGGGGGCGAATCCGTTACGACACAAGGGCTTTTTTCCACCGAATGTTTGTGTCCCGGCAGCACAGGGCATACCGTGCGCGCAGAATGGCTCGCGTCGAGTCAGTTGCACAATCAGGAGGAAGTCGTGAACAAGGCCGAGCTCATCGAGGCGCTCGCCGTTCGCCTGGGGGACCGGAAGACGGCGACGGCCGCGCTCGACGCGGTCCTCGCTGAGGTCCAGGCGGCGGTCACCAAGGGCGAAAAGGTGGCGATCACCGGATTCGGAGCGTTCGAGAAGCGTGTTCGTGGCGCTCGAACAGCGCGCAACCCGCGCACAGGCGAGGCGGTGAAGGTCAAGAAGACCTCCGTCCCGACCTTCCGCCCAGGCGCCGGGTTCAAGGAGATGGTGGCCAGCGGCAAGGTGCCGAAGGCCACGGCGGCGGCGAAGAAGGCAGCCGCAACCACCGCCAAGACCACCGGCGCGAAGGCGACCGGTGCCAAGGCGACCACCGCGAAGAAGACGACCGCGACCAAGACCACCACCACGGCGGCCAAGACCACGGCGGCCAAGAAGACCACCGCGACGAAGACCGCGGCGGCCACCAAGAAGGCCGCACCGGCGAAGAAGGCCACCGCGACCAAGACCACGGCGGCCACGAAGACCACCACGAAGAAGGCCGCACCGGCGAAGAAGGCCACCGCGACCAAGACCACCACGGCGGCCAAGGCCACGGCGGCCAAGAAGGCCCCGGCGAAGAAGGCGCCGGCCAAGAAGACCACGACCCGGCGCTGACCGGTCGTACGAGCAAGGGCGCCCGCCTCGGTGGTGGGCGCCCTTCGCCGTGTCCGGGCCCCCTGCACCGCCCCGTTGACCGACGCGCCGCGTGGCACCAGAATCGCCGCACACCCTCGGCGAAATGAGGACCGTGTTGCGTCGTCGCCACCTCGGTACCGCCACCCTGGCGTTGGGTCTGCTCGTCTTCACCGACGTGCTGCGGGTCTTCCTGCCGTCGGTCATCACCATCTTCGGGCAGGCCGCCTCGACCCCGGCCGAACTGCTCGGTGCCTTCGCGCTCGGCTGGTTCGTGCTCGCCCTGGCCGCACCGGCCCTCGTAGCCCGGGTCGGTGCCCGTCGGGTCGGCCTGGTGGCGGTGGCCGTACTCAGCGCCGCCCGGCTGGCGTTGACCGCGACGCCCGGGGGTCGTACCCAACTCTGGTTGGCCACCGCGGGCCTGCTGGCCGGGCTGGTGTGGCTGGCCGCCATCGCCGGCCCGGTCAGGCGACCGCTGACCGGGCTGGTCCTCGGACTGACCGCCGGGGCGCTCGGCCAGGCCTTGACCGGTACCCACGACCCGGTGTGGTGGGGACGCTGGGAGGCCTGGCTGCTGAGCCTCCTCCTGGTGGGGTCCTTGCTGGTGGTCGCCTTCGCCGCGAAACCCGAATCCGGTCGGCCTGAGGACGACACCGAGGCGCTACCGCCGGGCCGGAGTTGGCTGCTCGTCGGGCCCGGGTTGCTGTTGGGTGGCATGGTCGCGTTGTCACCGGCGGTCGCGAGCACCGCGATGTCCTTCTGGCTCGGTGCGGCCGGCACCGCCGGCACCCCTCTGTTCGCCCTGGCACCCCTGGCCGCCGCGGTGGCGCTGTTCGTGTTCTGCGCGTTGACCCCGCCGCCGAGCCGTCCCCTGTTCCCGGTGCTGCTGCTGGCCGGGGCGCTGCTGTTCGGGTACGGGCCACCGGGGTTCCTCGGTGTCGCCATGCTGCTCACCGCAGCGGGGCTGGGCGGCTGCCTGGCCCTGACCGCCGCCGACCGGGGGCGGTCGACCGCAGCCCGTCGCGGGTACGCGGCGACCGGCGGGATGCTGGTCTTCGCCCTGGCGGCGGTGCTCTACTACGCCGCCTACGACATCGGCTACCCCAACGGCTGGCTGCCCGCCCTGGTGGCGGCGATGGTAGGGATCGTCGCGCTGGGCGGACGGCGGCGACCTGCGACAGCGGCCGACGGTGCCCTGCCGCCGCCGGTACCCCTCGCCAACGGGCGATCGGGGTGGCCGGTCGCCCTGCTGGCAGCCCTGTTGTCCGCCCTGCTCGCCCTCGTCGCCGCAGCCGTGCAGGGGCCGTGGCTGGTGGCCACCAACCGGGGCGGGCCACCCGAGCAGATCCGGCTGGTGGCGTACAACATCCGGATGGGCTTCGGCTTGGACGGGCGGTTCGACCTGGCCGCCCTGGACCGGGCGATCGGGCGGGCCGACGTGGTGCTGCTCAGCGAGGTCGACCGGGGCTGGCTGCTCAACGGCGGTCACGACACCCTGCACCTGTTGGCGAACCGGCTGGATATGCCGTACGTCTTCGCGCCCGCCGCCGGGGCCCTGTGGGGCGATGCGGTGCTGAGCCGGTGGCCGGTCCAGCGGGCCCGGACCCGTACGCTGCCTGCGGTCGGCGCACCCACCGGTGCCCAGGCCCTGGGGGTGACGGTCGACTTCAGCGACGGCGTACGGCTGGCGGTGGTGAGCACCCACCTGCAACCCCCACCGGGTACGGATCCGGTGGTGCAGGCCCGGGTGGTCGCCGAATTCGCCACCGGGTACGCCGAGGGTGGGCCGCTCGTCGTCGCCGGTGACTTCAACACCGAGCCGGGTGATCCGGCCTTCACGGCCCTCACCGACGCCGGGCTGGTCGACGCCCTGACGGCCGTACGCCCGCTGCCCACCAGCCCGGCCGACGACCCGCGTACCCAGATCGACCACATCTTCGTCTCCCCGGACCTGTCGGCCACCGACCCGACCGCCACCCCGAGCACCGCCAGCGACCACCTGCCGGTAGCCGTCACCCTCAAACTGCCACCGGCCCGGCCGTAACGCCCAGCCGTGCGGGAGGGATTCAGAGGCGGTCGGCCGCTAGCAGGCGGTCGCCGGTGAAGGTGAGCAGCCAGCCGCCGCCCTTGCCGGTGGCGTAGTCGCCGGGCTGGCCGGCGAGCCGTTCCAGCGCGCCGGGGATGACCTTGCCCTGGCTGCACGCCGCTACGGACTCGCTGTTCGCCGCTGATGCGGTCAGTGCTGCCGCTACGGCCAGGGCGCACTCGTCGGCCTGCTGGCCGGCGCGGGGCTCGTCCAGGTCACCGCTGATCTCGATCGGCAGGTCGAGCTGCGCGGCGGCCGGGTCCAGGGTCTGCACGCATCGGCGGGGCGAGGCGGAGAGCAGTCGGGTGGGACGGACCAGCGCGATCAGCGGCGCCAAGGCGTGCGCCTGCGACCAGCCACGGGGGTCCAGGGGGCGGCCGGTGTCCGGGCCGGACCAGTCCAGTCGCCGACCGGCGTGGCCGTGGCGGACCAGCAGCATGGTCGCGGTCACGCGGGGCAGCGCGGCGAAGGCGGCCAGCACCTGGTTGTCGTGCGGGTAGCTGACCAGCCGCATCGCCTCGTCCACCCCCAGCCAGCGCACCTCGTCGACCTCGGTGCCGGGTTGGAAACCGCCCGTGCCGACCGCCCGCATCGACCAGTAGTCGACCGTCTTGTCCAGGCCCTCGCTGCGGTACCGCACGCTGGGCAGGCGCACCTGGGGTACCGCCTGGGCGTCGGCCTCCTCGGCGACCTCCCGGACTGCGGCCAGCAGTGCATGCTCGCCCGGCTCCAGCTTGCCCTTCGGCAACGTCCAGTCCCCGTACCGGGGGCGGTGCACCAGGCACACCTGGACCCCGCCGTCCGGTGCCGGTCGCCACACCACCCCGCCGGCCGCTCGGATCTCGGCCACGCCGGCATCGGGTTGCAGGGTACGCCGACGGCCGGGAAGCGCCGGATCCTCCTCCTCGACCATCTGCTCAGCCTATTGCCCGGGCGGCTCGTCCGGCGGTGCCCCCGACCCGATGCAGCAACAGATCCTGTAGATGGTCCAGGGGCGCCGCGGGAGTGCCGCTGCGCCGGATCCAGCTGCCGTCGGCGGTCAACTCGAACGCCTCGACCTCCGGGCTCATCGCGGCCTGGAGCACGTGGTCCAGTTCGGCGCGGGCCACCGGGTCGCTGACCTGGACCAGTGCCTCGACCCGTCGATCCAGGTTGCGGTGCATCAGGTCGGCCGAGCCGATCCAGAACTCGGCGTCACCGTCGTTGCCGAAGCGGAAGATCCGGGAGTGTTCCAGGAACCGGCCGAGGATGGAGCGGACCCGGATGTTGTCCGACAGCCCCGGCACCCCGGGACGCAGGGTGCACATCCCCCGGATGATCAGGTCGACGTGTACCCCCGCCTGGGAGGCCCGGTACAGGGCGTCCGTGATGGCCTCGTCGACGAGGGCGTTCACCTTGAACTGCACCAGGGCGGGCCGGCCGAGCCGGACCTGGGCGATCTCCCGTTCGATCCGCTCGATCAGACCCCTGCGTACCCCCTGGGGTGCCACCAGCAGCCGTCGGTACGCGGTCTGCCGGCTGTAGCCGGTGAGCACGTTGAACAGGTCGGTCAGGTCGGCGCCGATGTCCGGGTCGGCGGTCAGCATGCCGAAGTCCTCGTAGAGGCGGGCGGTCTTGGGGTGGTAGTTGCCGGTGCCGATGTGGCAGTAGCGCCGGATCTGGTCGCCCTCCTGGCGTACCACCAGGGCCGTCTTGCAGTGGGTCTTGAGGCCGACCAGCCCGTAGACCACGTGGCATCCGGCCCGTTCCAGGGTGCGGGCCCAGCCGATGTTGGCCACCTCGTCGAAGCGGGCCTTCAACTCGACCAGCACCACCACCTGCTTGCCGGCCGCGGCGGCCTCCACCAGGGCGTCCACGATGGGGGAGTCCCCGCTGGTGCGGTACAGGGTCTGCTTGATGGCCAGCACGTTCGGGTCGGCGGCGGCCTGCTCGATGAAGCGTTGCACGCTGGTCGCGAAGGAGTGGTACGGGTGGTGCACCAGCACGTCCCCGTCGCGCAGGGTCGCGAAGACGCTGCGGGGCACCTCGCCCTCGGCCAGCCGGGGATGGGTGGCCGGTACGAAGGGAGGGTCCTTCAGGTCGGGGCGGTCCGCCTCGCCGTAGAGCTGCCACAGGGCGGACAGGTCGAGCAGCCCGCGGACCCGCAGCACGTCCTGGCGGTCCATGTCCAGTTCCCGGATAAGCAACTCCAGCATGTGGTCGGAGATCGAGTCGGCGACCTCCAGCCGCACCGGGGGACCGAACCGGCGCCGGGCCAGTTCCCGTTCCAGGGCCTGCAGCAGGTCCTCGTCGCGGTCCTCGTCGACCTCCACCTCGGCGTTGCGGGTGACCCGGAACAGGTGGCACTCCACGACCTGCATGCCGGAGAAGAGTTGGCCCAGGTGGACGGCGATGAGGTCCTCCACCGGCAGCACCCGTACCCCGGGCTGGTCCCGGTCGACCCGGACGAACCGGGGCACGTTGTTGGGCACCTTGACCCGGGCGAACAGTTCAGGTCCGCCGTCCGGGTCGCGCACCGACACGGCCAGGTTGAGCGACCGACCGGAGATGTACGGGAAGGGGTGGGCCGGGTCGACCGCCAAGGGGGTGAGCACCGGAAAGATCTGCTGGCGGAAGTAGGAGTGCAGCCGGTCCCGCTCACGGTTGCCGAGGTCGGACCAGCCCAACACCCGGATGTCCTCCGCCGCCAGCGCCGGCAGCACGTCGTCGATGAGACAGGCGGCGTGCCGGGCCACCAGGGTGGCCGCCTTGGCGGCGACCAGTTCCAGTTGGGTACGCAGGGGCAGCCCGTCTCCGCCGCGTACCGGCAGCCCGGCGGTGAGGCGCCGCTTCAGCCCGGCGACCCGCACCATGTAGAACTCGTCCAGGTTGCTGGCGAAGATGGCGAGGAACTTGGCCCGCTCCAGCAGGGGGGTGCGCCGGTCCTCGGCCAGGGCCAGGACCCGGGCGTTGAAGTCGAGCCAGGACAGCTCCCGGTTGAGGAACCGGTCCTCCGGCAGGGGGCGGTCGGGCCGCGTCTCGGGGGGTTCCGGCAGGGCCGGCCCGGGGCCGGGGTCCAGCACCTCCGCCAACCCGGAGGAAGCTGCCGCGGGGTCGGGTCGGTCGGGATTGTCCGGGCCTTCGCGAGGGGTGCTCACCTGCCCATAATCACCCGGTCACGGTTAACACGAACTGAACTTGAGCTGGGAGGTCAGGACATCGTCGGGATGGTCACCCGGACGACGACACCCTCGCTGTCGGTTTCCACCCTGACCCGCTGACCCAGGCGCAGCAGCCGTAGCCCGGAGGCGTCGAACGCGGGAGCCGGGAAGGGCAACTCCGTGCCGTCGTCGAGCAGCAGCAGGCCGCTGCGGGTCGCCGCGTCGAAGGTAGCCACCGTGCCCTGCATGCCCAGCACCGTACACGCAGCCGCCGCCCAGCCGGGGGCAAGCCCGCCGCCAGCGCCGCTCAGCCGGTCAAGCAGTCGGCGGTCAGGGCAGCGGTGCGGGGACCGAGCCCGAGCCGGGCCGCAGCGGCCAGGTCGGCGGCGGTGTCCACATCCCGGCGCAGGCTGGGCCAGGCGGCGGTGAGCGGCCGGGCCCCGCTGCGCGCGTGCGCGGCGGCCGAGCCGGGCCCGAAGCGGGGATCCAGGGGTACCCCGGGCGGGGCGGCCAGCAGCACCGTGCCGGTCCCGGGGCAGTCGCTGACGAAGGACCGGAGGCGCGGCGGGCCTGTCCGGGCCGCCGCCAGGGCGGCGGCCAGTTCGGCCGGACGCAGGGCGGGCAGATCGGCGGTGAGGGCCACCACCCACCTGTCGACCCCGGCCGCGCCGTGCCGGAAGGCGGCGTTCAGGCCGGGGGTCGGGGGGTCGGGCAGCACCCGGGCGTCGATCATCCGGGCCAGCAGGCTCACCTGGGGGTCGTCGGTGACCACCCGGATCTCGGCCACCCCGGGACAGGCGCGCACCGCGTCCAGGGTGTCGGCGATCAGGGCCAGGGTCAGCTTCTCGTGAGGTACGCCGGGCACCCCGCCGCGCAGCCGGGTCTTCGCGGCGGTCAGACGCTTGACCGGTACCACCACGGTCCATGGCTGACTCACACTGTCATCCTGCCAGCCTCGCATCGGTACCCTCACTGGCCGTACCAGGGGCGAGCAGGCATGATTTCGGCTGCGGGCGTCACCGGTTCCTCCGGTGGGCGGGGCTGGTACGAGGAGGCACGGTGGGTCAGCGCAGGCTGGGGTTCTGGCAACGGGTGGCCGTGGTGCTGGTCAAGCCGGTGATGACGGTCTGGACCCGGCGTACCTGGCGGGGGATGGAGCACCTCGGCACCGAGGGTCCGATGATCATCGTGGCGAACCACATGTCGCACGCCGATCCGTTGGTCGCCTCCCATTTCATCTACGACTCCGGACGGTGGCCGCAGTTCCTGGGCAAGGCGAGCGTGTTCAAGGTCCCGGTGATCGGCTGGATTCTGCACCGGTGCAAGCAGATCCCGGTCGAGCGGGGGACGGTCGACGCGGCCAAGTCGCTGGACGCCCTGATCAAGGCGCTCGGCGAGGGTGACGCCGTGATCATCTACCCGGAGGGCACCATCACCCGGGAACCGGACCTGTGGCCGATGAAGGGCAAGACCGGGGCCGCTCGGCTGGCGTTGGCCACGGGTGCCCCGGTGGTGCCGGTGGTGATGTGGGGGCCGGAGCGCATCTTCGACCCGCGCCGGGGTCGGCTCAACCTGCGGCCCCGGATCCCGGTGACCGTGGTGGCCGGCCCGCCGATCGACCTGAGCCGGTGGGCCGGTGCCGCTCCCAGCCGGTCGGTGCTGGAGGAGATGACTGAGGTGATCATGCTGCGGCTGCGGGACATGCTGGCCGAGATCCGGGGTGGCACCCCACCGCCGCTGTGGCAGCGCAATGGTCGGGCCAACGTCGAGCAGCGTCCGGAGGCGACGGCGTGAGTGGGCACGTGGCGGTGCTGGGCGCCGGGTCCTGGGGTACGGCGTTCGCGAAGATCCTGGCCGATGCCGGCCGGGAGGTGACCATCTGGGCCCGACGACAGCCGATCGCGGACCTGATCCGTACGGAGCGACGCAACCCGGAGTACCTGCCGGGGGTGCTGCTGCCGGAGCGGGTCACCGGCACCGGCGACCCCGTAGAGGCGATCAAGGGCGCCGAGATGGTGGTGCTGGCGGTGCCCTCGCAGACCCTGCGGGGCAACCTGGCCGAGTGGGTCCCGCACCTGCACCCCGACGCCACCCTGGTGTCCCTGATGAAGGGCATCGAACTCGGCACCACCAAGCGGATGAGCGAGGTGATCGTCGAGACCGCCCAGGTGGCGGCGGACCGGGTGGTCGTCGTCTCCGGCCCCAACCTGGCCCCGGAGATCGCCGCCGAGCAGCCGGCCGCCACGGTGGTCGCCTGCACGGACTCCGACCGGGCCACCCTGGTGCAGCGCTCCATCACCACGCCCTACTTCCGGCCGTACACCAATGACGACGTGATCGGCTGTGAGCTGGGCGGGGCGGTGAAGAACGTGATCGCCCTGGCGTACGGCATCGCCACCGCGATGGGCTTCGGCCACAACACCCGGGCCATGCTGGTCACCCGAGGGCTGGCCGAGACCGCCCGGCTGGGGGTGGCCCTCGGCGCGGACCCCCTGACCTTCGCCGGGCTGGCCGGCATGGGTGACCTGGTGGCCTCCTGCTCCTCGCCGTCGGCCCGCAACCGCACCTTCGGCGAGCACCTGGGGCGGGGCGCCACCCTGGAGGAGGCGCGGGTGGCCACCCGGCAGACCGCCGAGGGGGTCAAGAGCGCCCTGGCCATCCGCGACCTGGCCCGGGCCCACGGGGTGGAGATGCCGATCACCGAGCAGGTCGAGCTGGTCTGCCACGAGGGGGTCGACCCACGGGTCGCGGTACGCGCCCTGATGAGCCGTACCACCAAGCCGGAGTGAGCGGATGAGCGAGGGCGGGTTCGCGCAGCGGCCTGCGGCCGACGGCGACGGCGACGGCACCCGGTGTGTGCGGGCCGGGCTGCCCGCCCCGGAACCGGGCCGACCCTTCCTGCCGGGGCCGGTCTTCGCCGCGCCGTACCATCTGGACCCCCGGCACGGGCCGGAGGCGGCGGCCGACGGGTACGGACGCCCGGACAACCCCACCCGGCGGCTGCTGGAGGCGGCGATCGGCGAGCTGGAGGGCGGCGAGTGTCGGGTCTTCGCCAGCGGCCAGGCGGCCATCACCGGGCTGCTGCTGGGGCTGCTGCGCGCCGGTGACACCGTGGTGCTGCCGGCCGACGGGTACTTCCCGGTCCGGGCCTTCGCCACGGACACCCTGGCCGGCAACGGCGTACGGGTGCTGCTGGCACCGACCGCCGGGCCCTACCCCTCCTTCGAGGGGGTACGCCTGGTGCTGGTGGAGACCCCGGCCAACCCGGGACTGGACGTGGTGGACCTGCCGGCGCTGGCCGAGCGGGTGCACGCCGCCGGTGCCCTGCTGGCGGTAGACAACACCACCGCCACCCCGCTGGGACAGCGTCCCCTGGATCTCGGTGCCGACCTGGTGGTCGCCTCCGGCACCAAGGCCCTGACCGGGCACTCCGATCTGCTGCTGGGTTACCTGGCCACCCGGTCAGCGGAGCTGGTGCAACGGTTCACCACCTGGCGTACGGCCACCGGGGCGGTGCCCGGGGCCTTCGACGCCTGGCTGGCGCACCGGTCCCTGGCCACCCTGGACCTGCGCCTGGCCCGGCAGAGCGCCAACGCCGAGGCCCTGGCCGGGCTGCTGGCGGCCCGTGCCGAGGTGACCGGGCTGCGGTGGCCGGGCCTGCCGGCGGATCCGGCCTATCCGGTGGCCTCGCGTCAGCTGCGGCGGATGCCCGGGGTGCTCTCCTTCGATCTGGGTACCGCCGAGCGGGTGGCCCGCTTCCTGGAGGCGGCCCGGCTGGTCGGTGCGGCCACCTCCTTCGGTGGCCTGCACACCACGGCCGACCGACGGGCCCAGTGGGGTGACGACACCTCACCCGGTTTCGTCCGGCTCTCCTGCGGGGTGGAGGACACCGCCGATCTGATCGCCGACGTGTCGGCCGCCCTGGACGCCGCCGCTAGATGATCGACGTCTCCTCGGCGGTACGGGACGCCACGGTCGACCGGCTCCGCCGGGCCGGCTGCGTCTGGGCCGAGGACGAGGCCCGGCTGCTGCTCGAGGCGGCCGACAGCCGGCAGAACCTGGCCGCACTGGTCGACCGACGGGTGGCCGGGGAACCGCTGGAGTACCTGCTGGGCTGGGCCGAGTTCTGCGGCGAGCGGATCGTGGTCGTACCCGGGGTGTTCGTGCCCCGGGCGCGTACCGCCCTGCTGGTCTCGGCGGCCGTGGCGGTGACCGGGCCGGGGGCCAGGGTGGTCGAGCTCTGCTGCGGCTCCGGCGCCCTGACCCGGGCCCTGGCGCGGCGGCTGCGCGCCCCCAGGCTGCTGGCGGCGGCCGACGTGGACCCCGCCGCGGTGGCCTGTGCCCGCCGCAACCTGGCCGAGTTGGCCGTGCCGGTCCGCACCGGTGACCTGTTCGAGGCCCTGCCGGGGGCCTGGCGGGGCAGCCTGGACCTGGTGGTGGCGAACGCGCCGTACGTGCCCAGCGCGGCCCTGGACCTGCTGCCGGCCGAGTCGCGCCGGTACGAGGCCCCGGTGGCCCTGGACGGTGGGCCGGACGGGTTGGCGGTGCTGCGCCGACTGGCCGAGGACGCGGCGTGCTGGCTGGCCCCGGGTGGGAACCTGGTGGTGGAGGTCGGCGAGTCCCAGGTCGACCCGCTGGCGGCCGTACTGCGGGCGGCCGGACTGATCCCGACGACCGTCCGGAACGAGTCGCTGGGGGCCACCGCGATGACGGCCCGCCGGCTGGCCGACATGGCGGGTAGCGGGTTGGAGAACTAGCCTCACGTCAGAGCGGATCGGTGGGAGGCGGTTGGCGGGTGGCTGGCACAACGGTGGTCGTGGGCATCGACAACGGCGGTACGAACAACAACGCCACCGTGCTCACGGCCGATGGGCGGTTCCTGGTCGATCACCTGGTGGAGACCCCCAGCGAGGTACGCGCCGGACCGGAGGCCGCCGTCGAGGCGATGGCCGGTTCCTTCGAGGGGGTCCTGGCCCTGACCGGGGTGTCCCGCGACCAGGTGCGGGCCGTCGGGCTGGACACCCCCGTCCGGCCAGCGCCACCGGAGTCATCTCCTCTAAGGGGTCCACGAACTTCTCCCAACCGGCCTGGCGGGGCCACGACATCCGTAGTGCCCTGGAACGCCGGCTAGGGCTGCCGGTGGTCTACCACAACGACGGCAACGCCGCCGCCCTCTACGCCCACCACGTCCACTTCGGCGCCGAGGCCATGCAGCGGTCATCGCCGGACCGGGACATGGCCGGGGCCCGAGGCGCCGCCCTGGCCGCCCTGGCGACCGTACGCGCCCTGCCGGCCCCGCTGCCGCTGGTCGGTGGCTGACGACTGTCCACGGACGCGGGGCTGACCGGGCCGGCGGTGCCCTTGACCGGCCCGGTCAGCGGTTCCGGGTGACTGTCGGATCAGGGAAGGGCCGATCGCGTCAACGCACCGGTGGTGCCCCGGCGAAGGCGGTCCAGGCGGCCGGGGCGAAGAACAGCAGCGGGCCCTGCGGGTCCTTGGAGTCGCGTACGGCCACCGCGCCCGGTGCCATCCCCACCTCCACACAGGCCCCCTCGTCACCGCTGTGGCTGCTCTTGCGCCATCCGGCCACCGCCGGGGTGGCGTTGGTCGTCGGTGTCATCAGCTACGTCCCTTCAGGATCGTGATCAGTTCGTCGCGGCTGGCCGCCGGGCTCAGCGCGACCGTCCGCAGGTGTTCCATGATCCTGGTGCAGGTGCGCAGTTCTGCGGGCCGGTCGAGGATCATCTGACCGGCCACCGTCTCCACCGAGGCGATGATCGGATCCTCCGGATCGGCGAATTCGAGGATGTGCAGCGAGCCCCGGGTGCCCCGGTGGTAGCCGGCCGCCAACGGGATCAGCTGGACGGTGATGTTCGGCAACTCGCTCATCTTGAGCAGGTGGCGCAGTTGCCCCTGCATGGTGGCCGTGTCGCCGACCGGGCGCAGCAGCGCGGCCTCGTCGATGATCGCGTCGAAGATCGGGGGTTCGTCACCGGTGAGGCGCTGCTGCCGGTCCAGCCGTAGGTGGACCCGCTCCTCCACATCGCTGTCGCTGAGGGTGTGCGGGCCGCCCCGCATGACCCCCCGGATGTAGTCGGCGGTCTGCAACAGGCCGGGCACCACGGAGGGCTCGAAGTTGGCGATGCCGGTGGCCTCCGCCTCCAGGGCGATGAAGTCGATGGTGCGCCGGTCCAGCAGGTACGAGTAGGACACCCACCAACCGGGCTTGCGGGCGTCCTTGGCCAGCGCGACGGCGGCCGCCACCTCGTCCGCCCCCACCCCGTAGAGGGTGAGCAGCGCGCGTACGGTGGCCGGACTGACCAGGGTCTGCGCGTTCTCGTAGCGGGACAGGGTGCTGCGGGTGCTGTTGATCTCGTCTGCCGCGACTTCGAGGGTCAGGCCGGCGGCCTCACGGTGCTGGCGCAGGGCGATGCCCAGCCGACGGGCACGGGCGGTCTTCGGAGCCATGAATCGATGATCGCACATATTTGAGACCGTGTACATGAGAAAACGCGTGTGGGAGTTGCATTCACAACCGTGATGGTGTCAGGCTGTCGTCAAGTCCTCACCATCGGTTGTCGTGGCGACGGTGATGGTGAGTGACCGGAGGGGATGGGGCGCGCGGCGGTCGGGTTATTCCCCCTACCCGGCCGTCGCGTGCCCTGCCATGAGCCCGTACCGGAAAGGGGGGCGATGTGCGCAGCGACCCTCGGGCAGTCTCGCGGCGGTCACGACGGACCCGGGTGGCGGCCGATGGCCCGCTTCCTGGTCGTACTGACCGATGTCCGGCCGAATGTCGTCGGTGGACGCGACGAACGAACCGCCCCCGAGCGGCGCCGCCAGGTGGTCGGGGCGAGTAGCCGGGAGGCCGCCGAACGCATCGCCGGCGCCTTCATGGCCCTGGGCATGGTGCGGGCCGGTCGGCAGCGGGTCAAGGTGCTCGCGATCGGCCGACGACCTGCCCTGGGGCGGGGGAGCTGCCCGGTCGACCGACCGCCTGATTACTCACCGTATGGTGATGATTGACCGGATGTGTCCGCCTCGGCTTCTCGCAGGGTATCGGCAACCGGTTGCGGCCACGCACAGTAAGGTCATCCGGGGAAGCGCCAGCAGTGCGTCCCGGAAAGGTGACCGCAGTGACCACCCCAGGCAAGACCCGCGTGGCAATCGTCTTCGGCGGCCGCAGCCCGGAACACGGCATCTCCTGCGTCAGCGCCGGCAGCGTGCTCGCCGCTCTGGACCCGGACGAGTTCGAGGTGGTGCCGGTCGGCATCACCCGAGCGGGCCAGTGGGTGCTCACCGACGGGGATCCCACCCGATTGTCGATCAGCGCGCGTAGCCTGCCGGAGATCACCGCCGAGTCCGGCCACGACATCGTGCTGCGGACCGACCCGACCGGCGGCGGCCTGGTGGTGCTGGACCCCACCGAAGGGCCCCGGGCACTGGCCGATGTGGACGTGGTCTTCCCGGTGCTGCACGGCGCCTACGGCGAGGACGGCACCATCCAGGGCATGTTGGAGATGGCCGGCATCCCGTACGTGGGGGCCAAGGTGTTCGCCTCCGCCGCCGCGATGGACAAGGAGTTCACCAAGAAGCTCTGCGCCGCCGAGGGCATCCCGGTCGGCGCGTACGCGGTGCTGCGCAGCGGCATGACCCTCAGCGAGCAGGACAAGCAGCGGCTGGGGCTGCCGGTCTTCGTCAAGCCCTCCCGGGCCGGATCGTCCTTCGGGGTCAGCAAGGTCACCGACTGGGCGGACCTGGACGCCGCGGTCGCCGCCGCCCGGAAGATCGACAGCAAGGTACTGGTCGAGGCGGCCATCGTCGGCCGGGAGATCGAGTGCGGAGTGCTGGAGGGCGAGGCCGGCGGCATGCCCGAGGCCTCCGTACTGGCCGAGGTGCGAGTGGTCGGCGACTACGACTTCTACGACTTCGAGGCCAAGTACATCGACGCGGAGTCGGCCTGCGAGTACGACGTCCCCGCCGACCTGCCCGACCGGGTGGCCCGGCAGGTACGCGACTACGCCGTGCGGGCCTTCACCGCGCTGGACTGCGCCGGACTGGCCCGGGCCGACTTCTTCGTCACCCCGGAGCTGGACGTCTACCTCAACGAGATCAACACCATGCCGGGGTTCACCCCGACCTCGATGTTCCCCCGGATGTGGGCGGCCTCCGGCCTGGAGTACCCGAAGCTGGTGGACCGGCTGATCCGTACCGCCCTGCTGCACGGCCCCGGGCAGTACTGACCGATCCCGGCGGCTTCGCTCGGGTGCTGACCGGCCTGGCGGCTTCGATCAGGAGGTGCAGCCGGACGGGACCGAGTCCGCCGAGGGGACGGAGGCGACGACCGTGGTGGCGATCGGGGCGGCCCACTGCAAGGCCTCGCCGTAGAAGTGCGGCACCCGTACGGTCACCGGGGTCTCCCGATCCAGGGTGGTCAGCACGGTGGCGTCGACCTGCTCCACCGCGTGCCAGCACACCGCGTTGACCAGGTAGACGTGGTCGGTGGGGCTCACCTCGGGCGCGGTGCCACCGCAGGCCACCGTCACGGCCGGATCGCCGTAGGCGGCGTTCTGCTCCGGCCCGGCGCTCACCGGCCGCTGCGGCAGGTCGCGGATCGAGGCGGGCAACTGGGACAGCAGGGCGCGGCAGACCGTGGCCGGTCGCTCGGCCAGCGCCGGGGCGGCCATCTCGACCGGGGCGGTGGACTGCGGCCGGGGTGCGGTCGGCGAGGGGGAGGCCGTGGGGGTCGAGTCCTCCGGGGCCAGGTTGACGAAGGCCAGGGTGCCGACCAGCAGGGCCACCGGCAGGGCCACGGCCGTGGCGACCAGGGCCGCGGTGCGGCTGGTCCGGTCGGTCCCCTTCGGGGTGCCCTTCTCGCTGGTCTCGGTGGGAGATTCGGACATGGTTCCCACTTACAACCGCACCACCGAACACGTCAGGGTCCGGGTGATCCCGGGCACCATCTGCACGTTGCTGACGATGAGTTTGCCGAGCTCGTCGACGGTGTTCGCCTCGGTGAGCACGACCACGTCGTACGGCCCGGTCACCGCGTCGACCCGGACCACGCCGGGAAGATCCGCGATGAGACCGGCCACGTCACGCGCCCGGCCGACCTCTGTCTGGATGAGGATGTACGCCTGTACCACGACTCGACCTCCCTCCGTCGCCGCCTGCCAGACGGCCCGAAGGGAGAAAGTACCTTACGGACCAGGTGTGATCCCTATCGGCGGCCGAGGAGAAGCGGTGAGCGAGCGTACCTTCAGGTTCGGCGGGGTGGCCCCAGACGCCGCCGCGGAGTGTGGCGGAGGGGCGGCGTGAGTGTCGCGGGGGTCGGCGAGTTCGGCCTGATCGACCGGGTGACCGCCCGGTTGTCCTACGGATCGACCGTGCTGCTCGGGCCGGGTGACGACGCGGCCGTGGTCGCCGCACCGGACTCCCGGGTGGTCGCCTCCACCGACGTGCTGGTGGAGGGGCGGCACTTTCGCCGGGACTGGTCCGAGGCGTACGACATCGGTCGTCGGGCGGCGGCGGCCAACCTGGCCGACGTGGCGGCGATGGGGGCGGAGCCGACCGCCCTGCTGGTGGCCCTCTGCGTGCCGACGGAGGTGGAGACCGGCTGGGTCGAGCAGCTCGCCGACGGCATCGGTGCCGAGGCGGCCGGGGTGGGCGCGAGCGTGGTCGGTGGGGACATGTCGGCCAGCCCCACCCTGACCATCGCGGTCACCGCCCTGGGCGACCTGGCCGGACGGCCCCCGGTGACCCGGTCCGGCGCCCGACCGGGCGACCTGGTGGCCCTGGCCGGGCGCACCGGCTACGCCGCGGCCGGGTTCACCGTGCTCTCCCGTGGCTTCCGCACCCCCCGGCTGCTGGTCGAGGCGTACCGGCGACCGGAGGTGCCCTACGCGGCCGGTCCGGTGGCCGCCCGGCTCGGCGCCACCGCCATGATCGATATCTCGGACGGGTTGCTGGCCGACCTCGGGCACGTGGCCAGGGCCAGCGGAGTGGCCGTCGACCTGCGCCGGGAGGCCTTCGAGGTGCCACCGCAGATGCGCGACGCCGCCCAGGCCCTCGGGGTCGACCCGTACGCCTGGTTGCTGGCCGGTGGCGACGACCACGCGCTGGCCGCGACCTTCCCGCCGGAGGTGGTGCTGCCGGACGGGTGGCGTCCGATCGGTCGGGTGGCCGAGGGCCGTGGGGTGACCGTGGACGGGGCACCCTTCGACGGCCCGGCCGGCTGGGACCATTTCCGCTGAGCCCCTGCCAGGGTCCCCTGGTCGCCGGTGGTGCGGGGGTGGGCTGGTCGTACGCTGAACTGGTGCAGCAGATCGAGATCCACGTGGTGCCGTTCGACTCTCCGGTGGCGCAGCGACTGATCACCTCCGCGCTGGCCGACCTGGGTGCCCGGTACGGCGGTGACGGCGACGAGACCCCGGTCGAGGCCGGCGAGTTCACTTCGCCGCACGGCACCTTCCTGGTCGCCCACCTGGACGGTGAGCCGGTCGGCTGCGGTGGTTGGCGCAGTCACGGCAGCGACGGCGAGACGGCCGAGTTGAAGCGGATGTACACCGCCCCGCAGGCCCGTGGCCGGGGGGTGGCCCGTACGGTGCTGGCCGCCATCGAACGCTCCGCCCGTGAGCAGGGCCGCAAGCGGATCATCCTGGAGTGCGGGGACCGGCAGCCCGAGGCGATCGCGATGTACACCTCGGCCGGCTACGAGCGCATCCCTAACTTCGGCTACTACGCCGCCGAGCCCGGCTGCCTCTCCTTCGGCCGCACCCTCTGACATCCCGCTGGAGGGTCGGCGGACACGACGATGCCGGCGGGCCATCGAGGCCCGCCGGCGATGCAGATCGTGGTGCCGGTGCTACCGATTCAGGCGCGGGTGACCTTGCCCGCCTTGATGCAGGAGGTGCAGACCTTCAGCTTCTTGGTCGTGCCGCCACCGGCCGGGGTACGCACCGACTGGATGTTCGGGTTCCAGCGGCGGTTGGTCCGCCGGTGCGAGTGGGACACGTTGTGGCCGAAGCCCGGTCCCTTGCCACAGACGTCGCACACGCTAGCCACGGGATACTCCTGGGATTGAAACGTTCATGAGGTCGCCGCCAGGCGATGCCCGGGCAACCTGGCCAGGTTACCCGATGGTGAAAGCCCTCGCCCAACCGGGCTCGGCAGCAGGGCCGCCGTCGGCGGCCCGGTCCAGGGGGCCGACCACGACGCAGGCCCCGCTGGTCACCGGAGCGTACCGGACACGCCGGCCCGCCAGCGACTGTCAGGGTACGCCAGTAGGCTTCCCAGCGTGCTGGACACCCTCGATGCCGCCGCCGTGCGCCGCTGGTGCGCCAGCGGGCTGGCCACGCTGAGGCGGCACCAGGGGGAGATCGACGACCTGAACGTCTATCCGGTGCCCGACGGCGACACCGGCACCAACCTGGTGCTGACCCTCACCTCGGCGCAGCAGGCCCTGGCGATGGATCTCGACACGGTCGCCGACGGTGCCGCCACCCCGCACGGGCACGCCCTGCGGCTGATGGCCCGTGGGGCCCTGCTCGGCGCCCGGGGCAACTCCGGGGTGATCCTGTCGCAGATCCTGCGGGGCTTCGCGGACACCCTGGCCACCACCCCCAGGGTCGAGGGCCCGGAGTTGGCCGCCGCCCTGCGTGCCGCCACCACCGCGGCCTACTCGGCGGTCACCCGGCCGGTGGAGGGCACCCTGCTCTCCGTGGTCGCCGCCGCCGCCGAGGCGGCCGAGCGGGCCGACAGCCCGCAGTTGCGGGTGGTCGCCCGGGAGGCGGCGGATGCGGCCGCCCAGGCCCTGGCGCGTACCCCGGAGCAGTTGCCCGCCCTGGCCCGCGCCGGGGTGGTCGACGCCGGTGGGCGCGGGCTGTGCCTGCTGCTGGACGCCCTGGTCGAGGTGGTCACCGGAGAGAGCCCGCAGCACCCCGAGCCACCGCCGGCCACCCCGCCCCGGCGGGTCTCGCCGCCGGCCACGGCCGCCCGGGAGACCGGCTCCCCGGAGTACGCCTACGAGGTGCAGTTCCTGCTCGATGCCGAGCCCGAGGCGGTCGGCCGGATGCGGGACACCCTGGCCGCCCTGGGTGACTCGCTGGTGGTGGTCGGCGATCAGGGCACCTGGCAGGTCCATGTGCATGTCAACGACGTCGGGGCGGCGATCGAGGCCGGGGTGGTCGCTGGCCGCCCGTACCAGATCTCGGTGACCCGCTTCGCCGACCAGGGCCCGCCGAGACCGGTCCGCACGCCGGACGGTCGGGCCGCCGTGGTGGTCGCCGCCGGGGCCGGGATCGCCGAACTGCTCACCCGGGAGGGCGCGGTGGTGGTGCCCGGCAACCCCTCCACCGGGGAACTGTTGGAGGCGGTCTTCGGCACCGGGGCGGCCCGGGTGGTGGTGCTGCCCAACGACCCGGACGCGCAGGCGGTGGCGAACCAGGTAGCCGAGGAGGCGCACCGTTCCGGGGTCAAGGTCAGCGTGGTGCCCACCCGCTCCCCGGTGCAGGCGCTGGCCGCCCTGGCCGTACGCGATCCCCGCCGCCGCTTCGAGGACGACGTGATCGCGATGGCCGAGGCCGCCGGGGCCTGCCGGTACGCCGAGGTCGTGCACGCCGGGCGGGACGCCCTGACGGTCGCCGGTCCCTGCCGGGCCGGTGACGTGCTGGCCCTGGTCGAGGGGGAGGTGCATCTGATCGGCGCCGACCTGGTCGACACCTGTGTGGCCCTGGTCGACCGGCTGCTGGGTGGCGGCGGTGAACTGGTCACCCTGCTGGTCGGGGCGGATGCGCCGGACGGGCTGACCGACGCGGTATCCACCCACATCGCCCGCCGGTGGCCCTTCGTCGAGGTGCAGGCCTACCCGGGCGGGCAGCCGCGCTATCCGTTGCTGGTGGGTGTCGAATGACCGCAGAGCCGTCCACCGTGGACACCCCCCTGGCCAGGCTGGTCGGGGAGAAGACCGCCAAGGCGCTGGCCGGGCATCTGGACCTGCACACCGCCGGTGACCTGATCTACCACTTCCCGCGCCGCTACGACGAGCGCGGCGAGCACACCGACATCCGCTCCCTCGACGTCGGCGAGCAGGTCACCGTGCTGGCCCAGGTGCAGCGCACCGCCGTACGCCCGATGCGGCAGCGCCGGGGCAACCTGCTGGAGGTCACCGTCGGGGACGGCTCCGGGGGCAGCCTCACCCTGACCTTCTTCGGTAACCAGGCCTGGCGCGAGCGGGAACTGCGGCCCGGCCGGTGGGGGCTGTTCGCCGGCAAGGTCACCGATTTCCGGGGCCGACGACAGCTCAACGGGCCGGAGTACGTCCTGCTCGGCGACCAGACCGACGGGGAGGCGGCGGCCACCGAGCAGATCGAGGAGTTCGCCGGGGCCCTCATCCCGGTCTACCCGGCCGCTGCGGCCGTACCGACCTGGGTGATCGCCCGCTGCGTACGGGTGGTGCTGGACACGGTGGCCCCCCCGGAGGACCCCCTACCGGCGGGGGTACGGGCCAGCCGGAACCTGGTCGGCCTGGGCGGTGCCCTGCGGGAGATCCATCGGCCCTCCAGCCGGGAGGAGCTGTACCGGGCCCGTCGACGGTTGAAGTGGGACGAGGCCTTCGCCGTGCAGTTGACCCTGGTGCGGCGCAAGCACCAGGCCGCAGCCTCGCCCGCCCGGGCCCGGCCGCCCCGGACGGACGGTCTGCTGGCGGCCTTCGACGCCCGGCTGCCGTACGAGCTGACCGGCGGCCAGCGTGAGGTCGGTGCCGAGATCGCCGCCGACCTGGCCACCGGCCATCCGATGCACCGGCTGTTGCAGGGTGAGGTGGGCTCCGGCAAGACCGTGGTGGCTCTGCGCGCCATGCTCCAGGTGGTCGACGCGGGCGGGCAGGCCGCGCTGCTGGCCCCGACGGAGGTGCTCGCCGCCCAGCACTACCGGGGCATCCTCGACCTGCTAGGCCCGCTGGCCCAGGCCGGTGAGCTGGGCGCCGCCGAGCACGCCACCCGGGTGGAGCTGGTCACCGGCTCCCTGGGGGCGGCGGCCCGGCGCCGGGCTCTGGCCGAGGTCGCCGGTGGCGCCGCCGGCATCGTGCTGGGCACCCACGCCCTGCTGTACGAGGGGGTCGACTTCGCCGACCTGGGGCTGGTGGTCGTCGATGAGCAGCACCGGTTCGGGGTGGAGCAACGCGACGCCCTGCGGGCCAAGGCGGAGCAGCCCCCGCACGTGCTGGTCATGACCGCCACCCCGATCCCCCGTACGGTGGCCATGACGGTCTACGGCGACCTGGAGATCTCCACCCTGTCCCAGTTGCCCCGGGGCCGGTCACCGATCGCCTCCCATGTGGTGCCGGCCGCCGAGAAACCGGCCTTCCTGGACCGGGCCTGGCGTCGGCTGCGCGAGGAGGTGGCCGCCGGCCATCAGGCGTATGTCGTCTGCCCGCGCATCGGTGAGGCCACTGCCGAGGAGGAACCACCGGCGGTGGACGACAACGGTCGACGCCCGCCCCTGGCGGTGACCGAGGTGGCCCCGTTGCTGGCCGAAGGGCCACTGCACGGGCTGCGCATCGGGGTGCTGCACGGTCGGCTGCCGGCCGACGAGAAGGACGCCGTGATGCGCTCCTTCGCCGGCGGGGAACTGGACGTTCTGGTGGCCACCACGGTGGTCGAGGTCGGGGTGGACGTACCCAACGCGACCATGATGGTGGTGCTGGACGCCGACCGGTTCGGGGTCTCCCAACTGCACCAGTTGCGGGGCCGGGTGGGTCGGGGCAGCGCACCCGGGCTCTGCCTGCTGGTCACCGAGGCGACCGAGGGCAGCAGCGCCCGGGAGCGGCTGGACGCGGTGGCCTCCACCACTGACGGGTTCAAGCTGGCCGAGCTGGATCTGGAGCAGCGGCGCGAGGGCGACGTGCTGGGGGCCGCCCAGTCCGGGCGGCGGTCCCACCTGCGACTGCTGTCCCTGCTCCGCGACGCCGATCTGATCCGGGACGCCCGGGCCGAGGCCATCACCATGGTCGAACAGGATCCGGAACTGGCCCGGCAGCCCGCCCTGGCCGCCTCGGTGGCCGCCCTGGTCGACGCCGACCGCGCCGAATACCTCGAAAAGGGCTGACCCCCCGGGGTCCCTACCCGGTCGAGGCGCGCTACCCCCCGGCTGCCTCCTGGACGCGGGAGAACCGCCCCTGGCGTTGTGGTCACCTGAACCCGCTCACCATGATCGCGCTCGATCCTGGATCGAGTGGTCTCGGGCTGGCTCGAAGGCACTCGATCCTGGATCGAGTGGCCATCGGCCTGTATTGGAGCGATCGATCTGTGCTCCTTTCGGATGGTGTGGCTCGTTGGGAGGGCTCGACGCCGGTCGCGTAGCGTCGGCGGCATGAGCGGAAGCAGGCTCGACAGCAGGCGCAGGTGGGCGCCCGGTCTCAGGTGCGAGGCCGGGTTCGGCGGCATCCCCGGCAGTGGGCGATGACCCGGATCGTGGCCGGCACCCTGGGTGGCCGGCGGATCGCCGTACCACCGGGAGTCGGCACCCGACCCACCTCAGATCGGGTACGCGAGGCCCTGTTCAGTTCCGTGCAGGCGGAGATCGACCTGGTCGGGGCCCGCTTCGCCGACCTGTACGCGGGCTCGGGTGCGGTCGGCCTGGAGGCCCTGTCCCGGGGAGCGGGGCATGTGCTGCTGGTCGAATCCGACGCCCGGGCGGCCCGGGTGATCAGGGAGAACATGGCGATCCTGCGCGCGGCACCGGCCGCTCGACTGGTCACCGGGAAGGTCAGCACCGTGCTGGCGGCCGGCCCGGACGGCGAGCCCTACGACGTGGTCTTCGCCGACCCGCCGTACTCCCTGTCGCCCGAGGGGGTGCGGGCGATGCTCACCGCCCTGGTCGAGGGCGGTTGGCTGGCCCCGGAGGCCATGGTGGTGGTGGAACGGTCGACCCGCAGTGAACCGGTCGACTGGGTGGAGGGGATCACTGGTCAGCGCAGTCGTCGGTACGGCGAGACCACCATTTGGTACGGTCGCCGATCATGAGACGTGCGGTGTGCCCCGGCTCGTTCGATCCGGTCACCAATGGTCACCTCGACATCATCGGCCGAGCCAGTCGGCTGTTCGACGAGGTGATCGTCGGCGTTCTGATCAACCAGTCAAAGACCGGACTGTTCACCGTCGAGGAGCGGATAGCCATGCTCCGCGAGGTGACCGCCTCCTATGACAACGTCCGGGTGGAGTCCTTCCGGGGGCTGCTGGTGGACTTCTGCCGCGCCCAGCAGGCGAGCGTACTGATCAAGGGCATCAGGGCGGTCAGCGACTTCGACTACGAACTCCAGATGGCCCAGATGAACATCGGCCTGGCGGGTGTCGAGACGTTGTTCATGCCCACGAACCCCCTCTACTCCTTCCTCTCCTCCAGCCTCGTCAAGGACGTGGCCAAGTGGGGCGGCGACGTAACCCCCCACGTCCCCGACCTCGTCCGCGAAGCCCTCAAATCCCGCCTGACCCCCCCACCCCCCACCCCCTAACCCACGCGCCCTCACCCCTTTCCCCGTCGATCTTGCAGTTTTGGTCGCTGCTTTGTCCGCTTGTGCGGCTTATGCGGGGACGAAAAGTGCAAGATCGGCGGGGAAAGACGGGGGTGTGGGGGCGACTCGCCGGGGGTGGGGGTGTGGCGGTGGGTGGGGGGTGGGACGACATCATTGGATGAAGCGGGAGACTGGCCTTAGCCCGCATGATGTAGGTCGGCCTGACCAACGACAGGAGTGAGGTGCCGGTGGACCCGCTCGACCGCATCGAGGAACTGATTGCCATCGTGGAGCAGGCGCGCTCCGTCCCGATGTCGCGCACCAACTGCATGGTCGATCGGGGCGAGATGATCGCTGCTCTCGACGAGTTGCGTGCCGAGCTTCCGGCTGACCTGCGCCGGGCCGCCGCTCTCCTGGAGGAACGCGACAAGATCATGGAGGCCGGCAAGCGGGAGGCCGACCGGATCATCAGCGAAGGTGAGGCGGAACACGCCCGCCTGGTCTCGGTGAACGAGATCACCGTCTCCGCCGAGCACGAGGGCGCCCGGATCATTGCCGAGGCCCGGGCCGAGGCCCAGCGCCTGCGCGAGGAGGTCGACGACTACGTCGACACCGCGCTGGCCAACTTCGAGCAGTTCCTCACCCGGGCGCTGGCCTCGATCGAGCGCGGGCGGGACAAGATGCACGCGCTGCGGGAGATCGGCACCTTCGGTGGTGAGGAGACGGAACGGCCGCTACCGTTCTGAGCGGCCCGACCGCATCGGCGCCGCGATCTTCCAGCCACACCGACCAGAGCCGGCGACAATCCGGAGACCGGTGACCGACCGGGAACCGGCGATCGTTCGGAGCTGGCCTGCCACCCGCATCCGCCCCGCCGCCAGCGGTGGGGCCGCCCCCGGTTCGACGTTCGAGTGCCTGTCCAGGTAACCTCGTTTGTCGGCCTCTCACCGGCCGGAGTCTGACTATGCCCAAACACACGCCTTCTTCACTCGACCCCAGGTCGCCGCTGGTCCTCGACACGAGGGAGCTGCCGCGCCGACCTGGTGCGTTGCGTACCGTCGAACGGGTGGTTCAGGCACCGTCGGACCTCGGCGTTGAGTTGATCGGCGTGCCGGAAGGCGCGGACCTCGAACTCGATCTGCGGATGGAGTCGGTGTCCGAGGGCGTGCTCGTGTCGGGGACCGTCAGCGGTTCGATCCGGGGCGAGTGCGGTCGGTGCCTACGCGAGATCGACGACTCGGTGACGGTGACCATCCAGGAGCTGTACGCGTACGAGAACAGCACCACGGACGCCACCACCGAAGAGGACGAAGTCGGTCGATTGCAGGGTGACCTGATCGACCTGGAACCGGCGCTGCGGGACGCGGTGGTGCTCGCACTGCCGACCAACCCGCTCTGCCGTCAGGACTGCCCGGGCCTGTGCCCCGAGTGTGGGGTGCACTGGGACGATCTGCCGGCGGACCACAGCCACCAGCAGGTCGACCCGCGTTGGGCGGGCCTGTCGCAACTGACCCGTACAGAGGAGTAAGAACCGTGGCCGTCCCCAAGCGCAAGATGTCGCGCAGCAACACCCGGTCCCGCCGGGCGAACTGGAAGGCCGCGGCGGTCGCGACCGTGGCCTGCCCGCAGTGCAAGTCCCCCAAGCTGCCGCACGCCGCCTGCTCCGTCTGCGGCACCTACAACGGCCGCCAGGTTCTCGAGGTCTGACCCGGACGCCGCGTGACGTCTCCGACCGCGAGTCGGGCGACACGCACGCCCCGGCGATCGCCCGCTGCTCCCGCCGACGCCGGCCGGCTCTCCCCGGCCGGCGTCGTCACGGAGCCGGGTACCGCACGGATCGCCGTTGACCTCCTCGGCGGGGACGACGCTCCCGACGTGGTGGTGGACGGCGCTCTACGGGCGGTGCGCGCCGACCCCGACCTGCACCTTCTCCTCGTCGGCCCGACCAAGGCAGCCGGCGTGCTGGTGAGCGCCCTGGACCCGGCCCAACGGGCCCGGGTGACGCTTCGACCGGCGCGTACCGCCGTCGACATGGCCGCCGATCTCACCACGGCCCGCGCCGACACCACCGTCCGGGCGGCCGTCGCCGCGGTCCGCACCGGTCAGGCCGACGCGGTGGTCTCCGCCGGCTCGACCGGTGCCACCGTCGCCGCCGCCGCTCTCGGCCTGGGCCGCTGGCCGGACACCCGACGGCCGGCGCTGGCCGCCACCCTGCCGGGCACCTCCGGGCCGGTCGTACTGCTCGATGTCGGCGGCTCGATGGAGTCGGGCCCGACGACCCTGACCCGGCACGCCGTGCTCGGCGCCGCGTACGCCGCCATCAGCCACGATCTCGTCGCCCCCCGGGTGGGGCTGCTCTCGGTGGGCACCGAACCCGGTAAGGGCGACCGTTCCCGCCGGCTGGCCGAGCCCCTCCTGAGCGCCGTGGAACTGCCCGCTGACGCCCGGTACGTGGGCCTGGTCGAGGGGTACGACGTCTGCCTCGGCACGCGCGCCGATGTGGTGGTCACCGACGGGTTCACCGGTAACGTGCTGCTCAAGGCGATCGAGGGCGCGTACGCCATGGCCGGGGGGCCACCCCCCGACGGGGGCGCGCCTCGGGCGGCCGCGCTGCTCGGGGTGGCCGGCACCGTGGTGGTCTGTCACGGCGCCGCCCGCCCGGCCGACATCGCTTCCGGCATCGCACTGGCCGCCCACCTGTGGCGGCGAGCCGCCACCGACCGGGTAGCCGCGCTGCTCGCCGCCGACCGCATCGATCGCACGACCGACACCGAGGTACGCACATCATGAGCAATGACAATCGACGGCGCCCCTCCATCGGCCACCTCGAGGCAGCCTTCGGCGTGTCAATGGACCCGGACCTGCTGGAGCGGGCCCTGACCCACCGCTCGTACGCGTACGAGAACGGTGGCCTGCCGACCAACGAGCGGCTGGAGTTCCTGGGCGACTCGGTACTCGGGGTGGTGATCACCACCGCCCTCTTCCACAACCACCCGGACCTGCCGGAAGGGCAGTTGGCCAAGTTGCGGGCCAGCGTGGTCAACATGCGGGCCCTGGCCGATGTGGCCCGGGGCCTGGGCCCGGACGGGCTCGGCCCGTACCTGCTGCTGGGTAAGGGGGAGGAGACCACCGGGGGCCGGGACAAGGCGAGCATCCTCGCCGACACCCTGGAGGCCCTGCTCGGCGCGATCTACCTCCAGTACGGGCTGGACACCGCCGCCATGGTCATCCACCGGCTGTTCGACCCGCTGATGGCGGAGTCGGCCGGCCGGGGTGCCGCCCTGGACTGGAAGACCAGCCTCCAGGAGTTGACGGCTGCGCTGGGTCTGGGTGTGCCGGAGTACCGGATCGAGGGGGCCGGACCGGATCACCTGAAGACCTTCACCGCCTGGGTGGTGGTCGCCGGCAACCGGTACGGCGGCGCCGACGGGCGCAGCAAGAAGGAGGCCGAGCAGCGGGCCGCCGAGTCGGCCTGGCGGACCCTGAACGCGCAGGCCGAGGCTGACCGGGCGGAGTCGGCGACGGAGGAGCCCGCGGTCGCCGGGGTGACCGCCGACCCGGTAGCGGTCGGCGACGGGCGGATCGGCGCGGACAGCGGCCGGCCCGAGGTGCAGGCGCCAAGTGCCTGAGCTGCCCGAGGTGGAGACCGTCCGCCAGGGGCTGGCCCGCTGGGTCACCGGCCGACGGATCGACTCGGTCGAGGTACGCCACCCGCGGGCGGTACGCCGCCATCTGGCCGGGGGTGCCCACTTCGCCGACGTGCTGGCCGGGCGGATCGTGCTGGACGTGTGCCGGCGCGGCAAGTATCTCTGGCTGCCGTTGGACAGCGGGGACGCGGTGATCGGGCACCTGGGCATGTCCGGGCAGCTGCTGCTGCAACCGGCTGCCGCCCCGGACGAGAACCACCTGCGGGTCCGCTTCCGGTTCGCCGACGAGGGCCCGGAGTTGCGCTTCGTCGACCAGCGTACGTTCGGCGGGCTGTCGGTCAGCGAGGGCGGCGCGATCCTGCCCTCGGAGATCGCCCACATCGCCCGGGATCCCCTGGATCCGCACTTCTCCGACCAGGACTTCGTCACCGCGCTGCGCCGTCGGCGTACCGAGGTCAAGCGGGCCCTGCTCGATCAGACCCTGATCTCCGGGGTGGGCAACATCTACGCCGACGAGGCGCTGTGGCGGGCCGGACTGCACGGCACCCGCCCGACGGACGCCCTGACCGGCCCGGCGGTGGGGCGGCTGCTGGGCCACGTACGCGACGTCCTGGGTGAGGCGATCGTCGCGGGCGGCACCAGCTTCGACGCCCTGTACGTCAACGTCAACGGGGAGAGCGGCTACTTCGACCGGGCCCTGAACGCCTACGGCCGGGAGGGTCAGCCCTGCCGGCGCTGCGGCGCCCCGATCCGCCGGGAGGCCTTCATGAACCGGTCGTCGTACAGCTGCCCCCGCTGCCAGCCCCGCCCTCGCGCCACCCTGCGCGGCTGACCTCGATCACGGGGCGGGGCAGGGCAGCCGCCAGGCGTCCAGGGTGCGGTTCTTCCGGATGGAGGCGAAGCCGTACCCGACGCTGGTGACACAGAAGTCCGTCAGGGTGCCGGCGTACTCGACATGGAAGACCGGCTTGCCGGCGTCGACGAAGGGCAGCAGCTTCGCGCATCGCTGGAGGCGTACGCATTCCTCGTCGACCGCGAAGTCGAAGTCCGGCTCCAGCGCGGCCACCTGCCCCAGGTTGCCCAGCAGGCCGGGGGAGAGGTCCAGCGAACGGGCCAACCCCGCTACCCGGCGGTTGAACTGCAACTGGTCGTCGAACTCCAGCGGGAAGCCGGGGGAGCGGGCGTAACCGTCGGCGTCGGCCAGCAGCACCGCGCCGAAGCCCTTGCCCCGGCAGAGCCGAAACCGGTCGGCCAGCACCGGCCGCAGGGCCTCCCATCGGCGTACGTCCAGCCACCGGCGACCGGTGCGGGCAGCGGTCGCGCCACGGACCTGGGGTGCGAACCGGGTCGCATCCGGGTCCTGCGGATGCACCGAGCCGACATGCACCTGGCAGACCAGCCGGCGGTCCAGGGCCCGCAGCTCACCGGTCTGCGCCGAGGTGGTGGCGACCGGATCCAGGACGAACACGTCCGCCTCGACCGTCAGGTCCAGCGGGCCGTCGAGCTGCCACTGCCACCGCCACAGCCGGGCCGAGGCGGCCGGCCAGGTGGTCGGTGCCCCGGGCGGGGTGAGATCCGGCCGGCAGGCGGCCGGCGACACCAGCAGCGTGAGGGCCAGGGCGGCGAGCAGTACCCCTCGTACCGGTCGCCCGCCCAGCCCGATCCGCATCGCCAGCTCCGCAGGTAGCGCCGGCGGCGTCCTGCCGCCCGAGCCGGTACGCCGGCCCGGCGTACCTCACCCGGTAGAACGAGCACAGACCCGACAAGGACTCGCGGCTGCGGCTGATGGCGACCCGGCGGCGGTCCGTCGCGCCGGCTCAGCGGGGCTTGGCGAAGACCTGGGTCCAGTACGGCCCGTTGCTGCTGGCCACCCCCACCCCGATCTCGGTGAAGGTGCAGTTGAGGATGTTGGCCCGGTGCCCGGGGCTGTTCATCCAGGCCTCCATCACAGCGGCGGGCGACTGCTGGTTCCAGGCCACGTTCTCGCCGTAGGTCTGCCAGGTGTACCCGACCCGGTCGATCCGCTGGCCCGGGTCGCTGCCGTCGCTGCCGGTGTGCGACATGTTCCGGTTGTCGGCCTGGTCCTGGCTGTGTCGCTGAGCCGCCGTCATCAGCTTGTCGTCGATGCTCAGCGCGCCGCAGCCGGCCTTGGCCCGTTCCTCGTTGACCAGTTCGACGACCTGGGTGGTCTGGGCGGTGGCGGACCCGACCGTGGCGGGCGGGGTGGTGGCCGTGGCACCCCGGCTGGGGCTGCCCCGACGTTCGGCGGCCTGCTGGGAGGGGGTGCTGCTGCGTGCGGGTGCGGTGGGGCTCGGCTTGGCGGTGCGGCTGGGCTTCGGTGCGGAGGTGGCGCTGGGCGAGAGGCTGGGGCTGGGGCTCGGCGAGTCGGTCGGGTCCAGGGTGTCGACCGGCTCCTCCGGATCCACCAGCGCCGGTCCGGTGGCCACCGGACCCTCCTCGGCCGTGGTACCGCTCGGCGCCTTCTCCCCGGGCAGGGCCAGGGCGGCGATCCCGATGCTCACGACCAGGGTGGCCGCCGCGGCGGCACCCCCCAGCACCAGGGGACGCGACCGGCGGCGGTGCGCGGGCCGGGGCTCCGCCTCGGTCATCTGCGTACCGATCTCCGACGGCCGAGAGTCGGCCTCGTACGGCTGAGCGTGGTGCGGCTGGGTGCCGGAGTGCCGCCAACTGCCGGCGTACCCCTGGTCCGGCTGCCACCCGGCCTGGTACGGCTCGGGAGCGGCGTACGGGTCGGCCTGGTCGTACCGCGCGGCCTGATCCGGCCCAGGTGTGACGTACGGCTCCGGGACGGTGTACGGCTCGGGGGAGGTGTACCCGTCGGGGGCGGCGTGTCGGGCGGGCTGGGGGTCGGTCCAGCCGCCGACCTGGGTGGTCGGCTCCTCGGCCCGCCAGCCGCCGTCGTGGCTGCCCGGCGCGGTGCCGCCGTACGGTGCCTCGGCCGCCGGCCAGGCGGAGTCCCGGTAGTGCCGGCCGCTGCCGTGATCGACGCCGTGATCGTGACCAGTGGGCTCGGCGGACCGGTGTGGGCTCTGCCACTGTTCGGTGGGCTGGTGGTCGTACCACCGGTCGGAAGAACTGTCGGGTTCGTCACCGAACAGGTACGACGAGCGCGGCGCCGGGCGGTCGGTCAGCCAGGCCGGGTCGTCGTTCGGTGGCTCGGATCGCCGGGTGCCGTCCGGGTCGAGGGGGTCGTTCCAGCCGTGCACGCCTGTCGCCTCCACGGGTCAATTACGGGCCGGGGTGACGCTACGTGCTTGCTTTGAACAGCAGCAACGTGGCTAAGAAAGAGTTAAGGGGACCCTGTACATCCGGGTGAGGTATTCCGTCGAATCGGTGCGTAGAGTTGGGTTGTCCGGACAGAGTGTGTCCGCGCCGTGTGGCAGCCTCCCAAGATGGGTCTGGTCGACGCAGAGATGATCTACGGCCTGCGAGAACTTGACGAAACGGGGGCTGTCGGCTCAATATGGAGGTGTCGCCAGTCGCGCCCGGCCGTGCCCAGATTCCGTGGGAATGGTAGTCGCGTACACCAAGGGCGCGCGTTGGCCGGCCTCTCCGGCAGCGCAATTCAAGGAGTCAACATGGCGAAGGCCCTCTTCGGCCACGTAGGTGCGGCGCCCGACCGGCGCCTGCTCGACGAGGTCACCCAACTGCGTGCCAGGGTTCAGTCACTGGAGTTCGAGATCACGCGGCTGCGTGCCGAGAATGATCGGCTCGCGGCGGCTGCGGCGGAGGCGGATGATCTTCTTCGTCTCGCCGAACCCGCACTCACCTGATCAACCTGGCCGCCACAACCGAATAGCACGACCGCACAAAAAGCGCGCCGACACCAAGTGCCGGCGCGCAATTCTGTGCCCTACTGATCCGTCCGTAACTGATCCACTCGGTGTGTGAATGATCGAACTGGTTGTCCGACCAGGGTGAATTAGGGACGCCGGTGACATCACCACCGGGTGGGTCGCATCGCACCGGTCATCCGGTGCCGGGTTAGTCTGCGGGTTCACCAAGGTCCGCGCAGCCGGGCGACGGTACGGCGGCCACCGGACGAGGATCGAGAAGGTGCATCTCAAGAGCCTGACGGTGAAGGGCTTCAAGTCCTTCGCCTCCGCGACGACGCTGAAGCTGGAGCCCGGGATCACCTGCGTGGTGGGCCCGAACGGCTCCGGCAAGTCCAACGTCGTCGACGCCATCGCCTGGGTGCTCGGCGAGCAGGGGGCGAAGGCGCTGCGGGGCGGCAAGATGGAGGACGTCATCTTCGCCGGCACCGCCGGGCGGGCCCCCCTGGGTCGCGCCGAGGTGACCCTGACCATCGACAACACCGACGGTGCCCTGCCGATCGAGTACACCGAGGTCTCCATCACCCGCCGGATGTTCCGTTCCGGCGAGAGCGAGTACGAGATCAACGGCGACACCTGCCGCCTGCTCGACATCCAGGAGCTGCTCTCCGACTCCGGCATCGGCCGGGAGATGCACATCATCGTCGGGCAGGGCCGACTCGACGGGATGCTGCACGCCAAGCCGGAGGACCGGCGGTCGTTCATCGAGGAGGCGGCCGGGGTCCTCAAGCATCGCAAGCGCAAGGAGAAGGCCCTGCGCAAGCTGGACGCGATGCAGACCAACCTGAACCGGCTGACCGACCTCACCGCCGAACTGCGCCGTCAACTCAAGCCGCTGGGTCGCCAGGCCGAGGTGGCCCGCCGTGCCGCGGTGATCCAGGCCAGTCTGCGCGACGCCCGGCTGCGGCTGCTCGCCGACGACCTGGCCACCCTGCGTACCACCCTGGACAAGGAGATCGCCGACGAGACCGCCCTGCGGCACCGGCGCGAGGAGGTGGAGGCCGAGCACACCGAGGTGCAGGGCCGCCTAGGCGAGCTGGAGGAGGCCCTGGCCGCGGACGCGCCGTTGCTGGCCGCCGCCCAGGACACCTGGTACAAGCTCTCCGCCCTGCAGGAACGCTTCCGGTCCATCGAGCAGCTCGCCGTGGAACGGCTGCGGCACCTCAGCGCCACCGGAGACGACGAGCGGCCGGGCCGGGACCCGGACCAGTTGGAGGCCGAGGCCGAGCGGGTCCGGGAGCAGGAGGAGGAACTGCGCGCGGCGCTCACCGACGATCAGGTCCGCCTGGCCGAGGCGGTGGAGCACCGGCAGGAACTGGAACGGCAGCTCGCCGCCGCCGAGCGGGAACTGGTCGCCGCCGCCAAGGCGATCGCCGACCGTCGTGAAGGGCTGGCCCGGCTGACCGGCCAGGTCAACTCGGCCAGGGCCCGGACCACCAGCGCCGGTGAGGAGATCGAACGACTGGCCGCCGCCCACGCCGACGCCATGGCCCGGGCCGAGCGGGCCCAGGCCGACCTGGACGCCGTGGCGGAGCAGTCCACCGAGGCCGACCGGGACAACGCCGACCTGGACGCCCGGCACGCCGAGGCGGTCGGCGTCCAGGAGCAGGCGCAGGCGACCGTCCGCTCGCTGTCCGACGCGGAACGGGCGGCGGAGAAGGACGCCGCCACCTGGAAGGCCCGCGAGGAGGCCCTGGCCCTCGGCCTGCGTCGCAAGGACGGTGCCGGTGCCCTGCTGGCCCGCACCGACCAGGTACCCGGGCTGCTGGGCAGCCTGGCCGGCCTGCTCACGGTGGCCCCCGGGCACGAGGCCGCCCTGGCCGCCGCCCTGGGCGGGCTGGCCGACGCGGTGGCGGTCAGCGGGGTGGACGAGGCGGTCGAGGCGATGCGGCTGCTCAAGATCTCCGACGCCGGGCGTGCCGGGCTGCTGGTCGGCAGTCCGGCCGGGCCGGGGATGTCCGGTTCCGCCGAGGCGCTGCGCCCCAAGCTGCCCGACCGCGCGCACTGGGCCCCCGACCTGGTCGAGTGCGACACCCGGATCCGTCCGGCGGTGCACCGGGCGCTGCGCGACGTGGTGCTGGTAGACGATCTCGCCGCCGCGGCGGAGGTGGTCGCCGCCAACCCCGAGCTGCGGGCGGTCACCCGCGAAGGAGACCTGCTGGGGGCGTACGCGGCGGCCGGCGGCTCGGCGAAGGCCCCCAGCTACATCGAGGTGCAGGCGGCCGTCGAGGAGGCCCGGGCCAACCGACTGGCCGCCGAGGAGACCAGCGCGGAACTGCGCGGACAACTGGTCGAGGCCCGGGCGGCCGTGGCCGAGGCCAAGGAGCGGGTGCAGCACGCCGCCGCGGCGAAACGGGAGGCGGAGAGCCACCGCAACGCCGCCGCCCGCCGGCTGGCCGAGTTGGGTGCCGCCGCCCGGTCCGCCAAGGCCGAGACCGACCGGCTGGGCGAATCGCGGGCCCGGGCCGAGGCCGCCCGGGAGCGGGACCTGACCGCCCTGGCCGAGTTGGCGGAGCGGCTGCGCCTGGCCGAGGCGACCCCGATCGACGCGGAACCCTCCACCGAGGAACGTGACCAGCTTGCCGCGATGGTGCCGCAGGCCCGGCAGAACGAGATGGAGGTCCGGCTAGCGGTGCGTACCGCCGAGGAGCGGGTGTCCTCCATCGCCGGGCGGGCCGACTCGCTGCGTCGGCAGGCCGCCGCCGAACGGGCCGCCCGGGAACGGGCCGCGGCGCGGCGGGCGGCGCGGGTCCGGGGGGCGGGCATCGCCCGGGCCGTGGCCGGTGGGGCCCGGGAGGCGCTGACCCGGCTGGCCACCAGCATCGCCCGGGCCGAGGAGCACCGCGACGCGGTGGCCCGGGCCCGGGCCAGCCGCGAGGCGGAGCTTCAGGAGGTGCGGGCCGCCGCGAAACGGCTCGCTGCGGAACTGGAGCGGTTGACCAGCCAGGTGCACCGCGACGAGGTGGCCCGGGCCGAGCAGCGGCTGCGCATCGAACAGTTGGAGGCCAAGGCCGCCGAGGACTTCGGGTTGACCGTGGAGACCCTGATCGCCGAGTACGGGCCGAGCCAGCCGGTGCCGCCCACCGAGGCCGAGGTGGCCGCCGCCGAACGCGACGGCCTGCCGGTGCCCGAGCCGGTCCGCTACGAGCGCCCGGTGCAGGAGAAGCGGGCCGCCAAGGCCGAACGCGAACTGGCCCTGCTGGGCAAGGTCAACCCCCTGGCGTTGGAGGAGTTCGCCGCGCTGGAGGAGCGGTACAAGTTCCTCTCCGAGCAGTTGGAGGACCTCAAGGCGACCCGGCGTGACCTGCTCACCGTGGTCAAGGACGTCGACGACCGGATCCTGGAGGTCTTCGCCAGCGCCTTCGCCGACACCGCCCGGGAGTTCGAGCAGGTCTTCACGGTGCTGTTCCCCGGTGGGGAGGGGCGGCTGGTGCTCACCGACCCGGACGACCTGCTGACCACCGGGGTGGAGGTCGAGGCCCGCCCACCCGGCAAGAAGATCAAGCGGCTGTCGTTGCTCTCCGGTGGTGAGCGGTCGCTGACCGCGGTGGCGATGCTGGTGGCCATCTTCCGGGCCCGGCCCAGCCCGTTCTACATCATGGACGAGGTCGAGGCGGCGCTCGACGACGTGAACCTGGGTAGGCTGATCACCCTGCTCGCCCAGTTGCGGGAGAAGAGTCAGCTCATCGTCATCACCCACCAGAAACGGACCATGGAGATCGCCGACGCCCTGTACGGCGTGACCATGCGGGGCGGGGTGACCCAGGTGATCAGCCAACGGCTCAACCGGGCCGACGGAGACGACGAGCGGCGAAGCCGCGGCGAGGAGAACGGTTAGTGGCTCGGGAACGCGCGTCAGCGCTCCTGGTGGACCTCGACGGCGTACTGCGGCGTTGGGACCCGGCGGTCGCCGCCGGGGTGGAGCGGGAGTACGGCCTCTCCACCGGGGTGCTCGGGGAGATCGCCACCTCCTGGGGGATGCTCCAGCCGGTGCTCACCGGCCGGGTCAGCCACGCCGACTGGATGTCCAGTGTGGTCGACGCGCTGACCCCCGCGGTGGGGGACCCGGAGCGGGCCCGGGCGGCCGTGGAGCAGTGGCAGCGCTACCGCGGTGAGGTCGACCCGCAGGTGTTGGCGTTCATTCGCGAGGTGCGGGCCGCCGGCATCCGGGTCGGGTTGGGCACCAACGCCACCGACCTGCTCGACGCCGACCTGGCCGCCCTGGACCTCACGGACGAACTCGACGTGGTGGTCAACTCCTCGGCCATCGGCATCCACAAGCCGGCCAAGGAGTACTTCCAGGCGGCCTGTGTGGCCCTGGAGACCCCGCCGGACCGGGTGCTCTTCGTCGACGACGAGGACCGGGCGATCAACGGGGCCCGGGTGGCCGGGCTGTCGGCGTACCGCTGGAACGGGCCGGAGGACCTGCGCTATCTGCGGGCCGTGCTGGCCTACTGACGGCGGCCGGTCACTCGCCGGTCACCCCGTCGATCGCCTCGCGGATCAGGTCGGCGTGCCCGTTGTGCCGGGCGTACTCCTCGATCATGTGCAGGTAGACCCAGCGCAGGCTGACCTCATGGCTCTTCTCGGCGCGGCGCAGGGTGAAGACCTCGTCCAGGTCGTGGCCGGCGGTGGCCGCGTCGGCAGCGGTGATCTCGGCGCGGAACGCCGCGAAGTCGGCCTCGGGGTCGGCGGTGTCCACGGTGTTGAACTCGGCGTCCGGGTCGGTGTCGAAGTCGTACAACTCGGGTAGGTCCTCGCCGGCGAAACACTGCCGGAACCACGACCGCTCGACGACGGTCATGTGCCGCACCAGACCGAGCAGGGTGAGCGTGGACGACGACACGCTCGCCGTCCGTAGTTGCTGGCCGGTCAGCCCGGCGCACTTGAGCAGCAGGGTGTCACGGTGGTAGTTGAGCCAGCCCTCCAGCATGGTGCGCTCGTCGGCGCGGTAGGGCTCGCTGCGGCGGTCGATGGGCGGTGCGGTCCATGTCATGCCGGTCATCGTGCGGCCCGGGTACGACAACGGCGAGCGAAATTTCGGGCTTCGATGTCAGGGCACGACGACGACCGGCCAGCGGCCGGTGCGGACCAGGCGGGTGGCGACCGAGCCGACCAGGCGATGCCCGGCCTGCTCGGAGGAGCCCACCACGACCGCGTCCGCCTGGGTCTCGTCGGCCGCGGCGCAGAGTTCGGCGTACGCGTCGCCGCGCCGACACAGGAAGGTCACCGGTACGCCCAGTTCCTCGGCGCTGCGCCGGCACTCCTGACGCAGGTCCTCGGCCAGTTCGTCATGGCTCTGCTGCACCGCCTCCGCGACGAGGTCGGACAGGACCGCGTAGGCGGTCGGCGAGCTGACGAAGACCACCACCAGCCGGGCGCCCTGGCGACGGGCCAGCCCGGCGGCGTACGAGGCGGCGCGCAGCGAGGTCCGGGTGCCGTCCACCCCGACCAGCACGACCCGTGGCCCGTCGGTGCCCCGCTCGAAGGGCACCGGCCGGGCCTGCGGGCCGTACTGCTGACGATCAGCGGTGTTCATCAGTCCCGGGCTCCGGTGCGGATCACCGCGGCGTCCTCGGTCGACTCCTCCTTGTCGGCGAGCGGCCCGCCGGTGTGCCGCAGCAGTGGCACCTCCTTGATGAACAGGATGGCGATCAGCGCGATCAGTCCGAAGGGTGCGGCCGCCAGGAAGATGTCCCCGGCTCCGTGCCCGTACGCGGACTCCACCACGGCCCGGATGGGCGCGGGCAGGGTGGTCACGTCCGGCAGGGTCCCACCGCCTGCCCCCGAGGTCGGCAGGCCGAGGGCGGCCAGCCCGTCGCTGAGGTAGCGGGCCACGTTGTTGCCGAGCAGGGCGCCCAGGGCGCTGACCCCGACCGCGCCGCCCAGGCTGCGGAAGAAGGCCACCACGGAACTGGCCGTGCCGAGTTCGTGCGGGTCGACCGTGTTCTGCACGGCGAGCACCAGGTTCTGCATGGTCATGCCCACACCCACCCCGATCAGCGCCATGTAGATGCTGAGCAGCCAGTACGGGGTGTCCGACCGCAGGGTGCCCATCAGGGCGAAGCCGACGGTCAGCAGGGCCGCGCCGATGACCAGGTACCGCTTCCACCGGCCGGTGGTGGTGATGAGCCGGCCGACCACGGTGGAGGAGACCAGCAGGCCGATGATCATCGGCAGGGTCATCAGGCCGGACATGGTGGGGGTGGCCCCCCGGCTGATCTGGAAGTACTGGCCTAGGAAGACCGAGGCACCGAACATGCCCACACCGACGGCGATGCTGGCCACCACCGAGAGGGTCAGGGTGCGGTTGCGGAACAGGCGGGGCGGGATCAGCGGCTCGCTGACCCGGGTCTCTACCCGGATGGCGGCGGCACCGAGCAGGAGGGCGCCGGGCACCATCACCGCGGTCTGCCAGGAGAGCCAGTCGTACCGGCTGCCGGCCAGGGACACCCAGATCAGCAGCAGCGACACCGCGCCGGTGATCAGGGTGGCACCCCACCAGTCGATCTCCACCTTGCGGCGGACCACCGGCAGGTTGAGGGTCTTCTGGAGTACGACCAGGGCGGCCAGGGCGAAGGGCACTCCCACGTAGAAGCACCAGCGCCAGCCGAGCCAGGGGGTGTCGACGATCACGCCGCCGATCAGCGGGCCGCCGATGGTGCCGATGGCCATCACCGAACCCAGGTAGCCGCTGTAGCGGCCCCGTTCCCGCGGCGAGATCATGGTCGCGATGATCACCTGCACCAGTGCGGTCAGACCACCGGCCCCGATGCCCTGGACCACCCGGCAGGCGATCAGTTGACCGGTGGACTGCGAGAGCCCGGCCAGGATCGAACCGAGTACGAAGATCGCCAGGGAGGCCTGAACCAGTGCCTTCTTGCTGACCAGGTCGGCGAGCTTGCCCCAGAGCGGGGTGGTCGCGGTGGTCGCCAGCAGGGTGGAGGTGACCACCCAGGTGTACGCGGACTGGCTGCCGTTGAGATCGGTGATGATCCTCGGCAGGGCGTTGCCGACGACCGTGCCGGACAGGATCGCGACGAACATGCCCAGCAGCAGGCCGGAGAGGGCCTCCAGGATCTGCCGGTGGCTCATCTGCACGGTGCTCGCTCGGGCGGGCGCGCTCGCCTGAGTCATGGGGAGGGCCTCCAGATGGAGTGGAAGATGTTGCTGAAGGCAACGGTACGACTTGGTTGCCTAAAGCAACAACTTGAGCCGGGCCCGGCTCTATTCCGCGTGACCGGCAGTCTGGATCAGCCCCAGGCGTCGTTGAACCGGCGGATCAGCCGGGCGAACTCCTCGACGTCCTGTTGCGGCCAACTCTGTAGCGCTCGCCGGATCTGTCCCAGTCGGGGCGCCCGGGCGGCGTCGAAGCGGCGCTGGCCCTCCTCGGTCAGGCTGAGCTGGGCGGCCCGCCGGTCACCCGGATCCGGGTCCCGCCGTACCAGGCCGAGGGTCTCCAGGTTGTGGATCTGGCGGCTGAGGGTGCCCTTGCCGACCCCCAGCCGGGCGGCCAGGTCGGTGAGCCGGATCGCGCCGGAGCGACGCAACCAGAGCAGCAGCCCGTACGCGTTCGGCTCCAGATTCGGATGCACCTCGCTGGCGATCTCCCAGGAGATTGCCCTGGCCCGCCGGAGCAGGGCGGCCAGCTCGTCCTCCACCTCGCGCAGGCTCACCGGCAGATCCTCGTCCACGCTCACCGGCAGATCGTCATCCACGGCGACGAGATTACGGAGCCGGGGTGACGGTCTGCTGGCCGCCCCGCAGCACAGCGTTAACCGGGGGCCCTTCTACCACGCGAGGCGTTAACAAGGTGCCCTTCCTTCAGGGGGTCAGGCGGTGTTGGGCCACCTGGCGCAGGTGGCCGTCGTTGGTGGTGCCCTCGATGATCACGTCGGCGGTGCGGCTGGCGTGCGTCAGGGTGGCCACCGCGTTGCCGAAGTACGGCCCGGCCAGCTTGCGCCAGCGCACCTGCGGCCGGGGCACCCCGGCGGTGCGGGCCAGGGCCCGGGTGGCCGAGGCAGGTCCCCGGGCCCAGCCCAGCCGCATCAGGGGACGCATCCCGGCCGGCACCTGGTTGTGGATCGGCGAGCAGGTCAACTGGTGCACCGGGGTGCGTACGGCCGGATCGGCGAACCGGACCCGGGCCACGTACGAGTGGTGCACATCACCGGAGAGCACGTTGATCGATGCCGGGGGCGGGTACGCCGGACCGGCCCCCTTGCGGTCGCCCGGCTCACCCGGGGTGCCGCCGCCGACCCGGGCGAACAGGGCGCCCATGGCGTCGAAGGAGCGGCGGAAGGCACCCCAGTGCTCCAGGTCCAGTCCTCGGCGGAGCCGCTCGGACACCGCGGCCAGCCAGGGGCGGGGCGAGTCGGCCAGCTTCTCGTTCCAGGCCTCGACGTGGTGGATGCCCGGCGGCAGCAGCCAGGGCAGCGAGGAGCCGACCACCAGGTGGTCGTAGTCGCCGTGCACCCGGTCGACGAACCAGGCCCACTCCCCGGGCGGCAGCATCGCCCGTTGGCCCGGCCGCAGCACCCGGCTGCACCGGGTGTCCAGCATGACCAGGCGGGTACGCCCCAGATCCAGGGAGTAGCTCCACTGGTACTGCACCGCATGCCACCGCTCGGGGTCGTGCGCCAGGTCGGCCTCGGTGTCGACCCGCTGGCCGAACTCGCGCAGCACCTCGGTGGCGTCCCCGGCCGTGGTCACCTTGGCGTAGATCGGGTCGGCCGCGATCTCGTCCGGCGAGAGGTTGCCCAGGTGCTGATACACCCAGTAGGTGGCCAGGCCACTGGCGATCCGCTCGGCCCACCAGGGCTGCTCGCGCATCTCCGCGCGCCAGGAGGCCGAGGTGTTCCAGTCGTCGATGATCTCGTGATCGTCGAAGATCATCACACTGGGCACGGTGGAGAACAGCCAGCGGATCTCCGGATCCCCCCAGGACTCCAGGTAGAGCTTGGTGTATTCGTCGAAGCTGACCACCTGGTCGCTGGGAGCCTTAGCCGGGCGGTGTCGCCGTCGCTTGAGCAGTCGCTTCACCGTCGGTGAGGTCTCGTCGGCGTACACCTGGTCGCCGAGGAGCACCAGCAGGTCCGGCAGGGCCGCCGGGTCCGGGTCGGCCAGGATCCGCCGGGCGTACGCGTCCAGGGCGTCCGGGGGCAGCTTGCGGGTGGTGGCGTGCTGGGTGGTCTCCCGGCAGGAACCGAAGAGCAGCCGTACCGGCTGGTCCCGGTCGTCGGCGGCCCGGGTCCGGATCACACTCGGCGGGAACCGCCCCTTGGGCAACGGCCAGACCACCTGGTCGTCGAGGAACACCTCGTAGGTCGAGGCGCTGTCCGGGATCAGCCCCTCGACCACCACCAGGGCGTAGTGATGGTCGTACGCGGTGAAGGTGTGCGCCGTGCCGGTGGCGCCGGCGGCCGTGCGGACGGTGACCACCGCCGGGGCCGTGGTCTCCACCCAGATCGTGGCCCGCGTACCGATGACCCGGCGCAGCAGTGGGCCGATGAGCAGTTCGGCGGGCATGAGGAACCTCCAGATGAGAGTGGTTCAACCTCTACTACCCGATCGGCGGCCAGGCCAGTGCTGGCTGTGGTGCAGACTATCGCCGTCGGCGCGCCGGGGTGGGGAGCGGTGGCTGAGACGCGGTCGTCGCCATCTGACAGGATTTCGGCATGACGGAATACCTCCTCATCGCTCTGGCCCTGCTCGGTGTGCTGATCCTCGGCGGCATCGGGTTGGTCGTGCCGAGGCTGCGCCGTCGGCCGGCACCGCCGCTGCCGCGCACCGAGGTGGACACGCGGGCGGAGGAGGAGCTGGCCGGGCCGCCGGTGGAGGCCCCCGAGGCCGAGCTGTCCACCGGAGTGCTGGTCGAGCCGCCGCCGGTGGTGGAGGCGCCGGCCCCGACCGTGGAGGTGCCCGAGCCGACGGCCGGTCGGCTGGTCCGGCTGCGGTCCCGCCTGTCCCGTTCGCAGAACGCCTTCGGCAAGGGGCTGCTCGGTCTGCTCAGCCGCGACCGCCTGGACGAGGACGTCTGGGAGGAGATCGAGGACAGCCTGATCACCGCCGACGTGGGGATCGACGCCACCCGGGAGATCGTCGACCGGCTGCGGGAGCGGACCCGGGTGCTCGGCACCCGTTCGGCCGCCGAGCTGCGCGCCCTGCTCGCCGCCGAGCTGGTCAACGCCCTGGATCCGGAGCTGGACCGCTCGCTGCGCACCACCCCCAAGGAGGGGGTGCCGGCGGTGCTGCTGGTGGTCGGGGTCAACGGCGCCGGCAAGACCACCACCTGCGGCAAGATCGCCCGGGTGCTCATCGCCGACGGCCGCACCGTGCTGCTCGGAGCGGCGGACACCTTCCGGGCCGCCGCGGCCGACCAGTTGGAGACCTGGGCCGGGCGGGTCGGGGCGGAGACCGTCCGGGGCCCGGAGGGCGCCGACCCGGCCAGTGTCGCCTTCGACGCGGTCCGACGCGGCATCGACACCGGGGTGGACACCGTGCTCGTGGACACCGCCGGCCGGTTGCAGAACAAGGTCGGCCTGATGGACGAGCTGGGCAAGGTCAAGCGGGTGGTGGAGAAGCACGGCCCGATCGACGAGACCCTGCTCATCCTGGACGCCACCACCGGGCAGAACGGGCTGGAGCAGGCCCGGGTCTTCACCGAGGTGGTCAATGTCACCGGGGTGGTGCTCACCAAGCTCGACGGCACCGCCAAGGGTGGCATCGTGATCGCCGTACAGCGCAAGCTGGGCATTCCGGTGAAGCTGGTCGGGCTCGGCGAGGGTCCGGACGACCTGGCCCCGTTCGACCCGGTGCAGTTCGTCGACGCCTTGCTGGGCACCGAAGCCCCCGGGCCGACCGCGTAACCTCGGGTGACCAGAGACAATCGCGTGTACGCGGGCTGGCGTGACCCGAGCCACCCGTCGCAGCGCCTCGGGAGACCGTACGTGACTTCGCAGGAGATCCCCCTGCACGGCGGGAACGTCAGCACCGTGGTGCGGGTCGGCGACACGGTCCGGCGTAACGCCGGCCCCTGGACCCCGGCGGTGCACGCCCTGCTGCGTCACCTGGAGTACGTCGGGTTCACCGGCGCCCCCCGGGCCCTGGGCATGGACGAGCGCAACCGGGAGGTGCTGTCGTACCTGGAAGGGGAGTGCGGGGAGTACCCGCTGGCCCCGCACTGGGTCACCGACGAGGCACTGGTCACGGTCGCCACCATGCTGCGGATGTTCCACGACGCCCAGTACGGTTTCGTGCCCCCGCCCAACGCGGTGTGGCGCTCCTTCGGGCCCCCGCCCCCGGACACCGAGGTGATCTGTCACCACGACGCCGCGCCGCACAACGTGATCTGGCGGCCGGACGGCACCCTGGGGCTGATCGACTTCGACCTGGCCTCACCGGGTGCCCGGATCTACGACGTGGCGTACGCGGCCTGGACCTGGGTGCCGATCTTCTCCGACCGGGACTCGATCACCCTGGGCTGGAAGCGTCCGGACCGGCCGCGCCGGTTGCGGTTGTTCGCCGACGCGTACGGGCTGATTCCGCGGGACCGGCACCGGCTGATCCGTACCATCCGCAAGCGGATCGTCGACCATGTCGAGGGCATCCGGCGGATGGCCGCGGCCGGGGAGCCGGCCTTCGTGCGGATCGTGCACAAGGGTCACCTGCGTAGGCCGATGCGTGATCTTCGACTGCTCGATTACGAGCGTCATGCCCTGGAGTACGCCCTGCGGTGAACCGTCAGGGGGATAGACCGGCACCAAATGGCTGATTGACCCCCGTCGAAGCGCTGAGGTGTGCGTTTTTCTTCACACGTACGAAACAAGCCGTCACGGTCCGGAAACCAGCCGGGGACCTTCGTCGAAACAGCCGGCGACCAGGCTTCCGGCCAACCGGCGTACGGGCGATGCTGCGCGATGCCGGGAGGGAGGGAAAACAACCCGAGAGGAGGCAGCGTGCCGGAGCTAGATTCTGGTGCCACCGCCTGGATTTTGACTTCTGCCGCCCTGGTGTTGCTCATGACGCCCGGCCTGGCCCTGTTCTACGGCGGCATGACGCGATCCAAGTCCGTGCTCAACATGATGATGATGAGCTTCGGTGCGATCGGCCTGGTCAGCCTGTTGTGGGTGTTCTACGGCTACAGCATCGCATTCGGCGAGGACATCGGCGGGATCACCGGTGATCTCTCCGCCGCCGGTCTGCGGGGCATGTTGGAAAGCGGCACCGAGGGAGGAATCCCCGACCTGCTGTTCGCCGGTTTCCAGTTGATGTTCGCGGTGATCACGGTCGCCCTGATCAGTGGTGCGATCGCCGACCGGGCCAAGTTCGGCCCGTGGCTGCTCTTCGCCGGCCTCTGGGCCACCCTGGTCTACTTCCCGGTCGCCCACTGGGTCTGGGGCGGCGGCTGGATCATGGAGCTCGGCGTGCTCGACTTCGCCGGTGGCACGGCGGTGCACATCAACGCCGGTGCCGCGGCCCTGGCCCTGGCTCTCGTCCTCGGCAAGCGGGTCGGCTGGCCGAAGGACAAGTTCAAGCCGCACAACCTGCCCATGGTGCTGCTCGGTGCGGGTCTGCTGTGGTTCGGCTGGTTCGGCTTCAACGCCGGCTCCGCCGGTGCGGCCAACGGCACCGCCGCCATCTCGCTGATCAACACCCAGGTCGCCACGGCCGCCGCGGTGCTCGGCTGGATCGTGGTCGAGTGGCTGCGTGACGGCAAGCCGACCACCCTGGGTGCGGCCTCCGGTGCGGTCGCCGGTCTGGTCGGTATCACCCCCGCCTGTGCCTTCCTGGAGCCCCTGGGCGCGATCGCCCTCGGTCTGATCGCCGGTGCCATCTGCGCCCTCGCGGTCGGCATGAAGTACAAGCTCAAGTACGACGACTCCCTCGACGTGGTCGCCGTGCACATGGTCGGCGGCATCATCGGCTCGCTGCTCATCGGCTTCCTGGCCATCGAGGTACTGGCCGGCGAGGGCAACGCGGGTCTGCTCTACGGCGGCGGCATCAAGCTGCTGGGTCTGCAGGCACTCGGCGTGGTCGCCGTGCTGGTCTACTCCTTCGTGGTCGCGTACATCATCGGCCTGGTGATCGAGAAGACCATCGGCTTCCGGGTCAGCGCCGAGGCCGAGGTCGAGGGCATCGACAACGCCGAGCACGCGGAGAGCGCGTACGAGTTCAGCTCCACGAGTGGTGGTGGCGGGGCCTTCGCCGCCGCGGGTATCGCCCCCTCGGCCAAGCCGAAGAGTGAGCCCACCGAGGCGGTAACCGAAAAGGTCGCCAGCTAACGTTCGTGAGATGGAGGGGTTGGACATGAAGCTGGTGACCGCGGTCATCAAGCCGCACCAGTTGGACGCCGTCAAGGAGGCCCTGCACGCCCTGGGCGTGGCCGGACTCACCGTCAGTGAGGTCCAGGGCTACGGACGGCAGAAGGGCCACACCGAGGTCTACCGGGGTGCCGAGTACACCGTCGAGTTCCTGCCCAAGATCCGGGTGGAGGTGCTGACCGACGAGATCGACGTCGAGAAGATCGTCGACGCCGTGGTCGGAGCCGCCCGGACGGGCAAGATCGGTGACGGCAAGGTCTGGGTGACCGGAGTCGAGGAGGTCGTCCGGGTCCGCACCGGCGAGCGCGGCCTGGACGCCCTGTAAGGAGACACCGTCGATGACCTCGTTGACCTCTCGGCAAGCCTCGGCTTCCAGCCCCACGGCAGCACCGAAGGTCAACGAGGTCGTGGGCGTAGCGGCCGGGATCGGCGCCACCGCGCGTCGGGCCCGGTCGGACGCGTACGACGCCTGGTTGGCCCGGCTGCTGCCGGACCGGCCGGGCGTCGCCCTGCTGGCGGTCGGCGGGCTGGGCCGGCAACAGTGCGCCCCCTACGGCGATCTGGACCTGGTGCTGGTGCACTCCGGGGTGGCCGGGATCGACGAACTGGCCGCCGAGCTGTGGTACCCGATCTGGGACGCCGGCCTGCGGCTGGACCACTCCGTACGTACGGTCGCCGAGGCCCTGTCGGTGGCCCAGGACGACGTCAAGGTGGCCCTGGGGCTGCTGGACGCCCGCCTGGTCGCCGGCGACCCCGAACTGGCCGACACCCTGATCCGCAGCGCCACCGACCACTGGCGGCGCACCGCCGTACGCCAACTGGCCCCGCTGCGGGAGACCACCCTCGCCCGCTGGCAGGCCCACGGCGAGCTGGCCTTCCTGCTGGAAGGCGACCTCAAGGAGGCCGCCGGAGGGTTGCGGGACGTCGGCATCCTGCGGGCCGTGGCGCTGGCCGGGATCACGGATGCGCTGCGTCCCGCCGTACACGCCGCCCACCTTCGCCTGCTGGACACCCGGGACGCCCTGCACCAGCAGGTGGGTCGTCGGGTCGACCGGCTGCTGGCCCAGGAACGCGAAGGGGTGGCCGCCCTGCTCGGCCTGCGCCAGACACCCCCCGGCGACCCCGACACCGATGCCGCGGGCGCGGGTGGATCGGCTACCGCTGCGGGGCCGGCTGGAGCGGCCGGTGACGGGGACGCCCTGCTGCGTCGGGTGGCCGGGGACGCCCGGACGGTCAGCCACGCCCTGGACGACGCCTTCCGGGCCGCCGACCGGCTGCGCACCGGCCGCCGTCGAGGCGCCGACGGGCGTCCGCTGCGTCGCCCGGTGGCCCGGGACGTGGTCGAGCACGACGGGGAGCTGGTGCTGGCCCGCACCGCCATCGGGGCCCGCCCCGACCCCAACCTCTCGCTGCGGGTGGCCGCCGCGGCGGCGGTCACCGGGCTGCCGATAGCCCGGGCCACCTGCGAATGGCTGGCCACCTACTGCCCACCCCTGCCCACCCCCTGGCCGGCGGAGGCCCGAGCCGCCCTGACCACCCTGCTCGGTGCCGGCACCGGGCTGCTGCCCGCCTGGGAGACCTGCGACCGGTACGGGCTGATCGACGGCTGGCTGCCGGAGTGGACCCGGCTGCGCAGCCTGCCCCAGCACAACCCGGTGCACCGCTTCACCCTGGACCGGCACCTGGTGCAGACCGCCTTCGAGGCCAGCCGACACACCCGGGACGTGGACCGCCCCGACCTGCTGCTGCTCGGGGCCTTCCTGCACGACATCGGCAAGGGCCTGCCGGGTGACCACTCCACCGTCGGCGCCCCGATCGCCGAGTCCATCGCCACCCGGATCGGCCTGCCCACCGCCGAGGCGAAGCTGATCGGCACCCTGGTCCGGCTGCACCTGCTGCTGCCCGAGGTGGCCACCCGCCGCGATCTGGCCGATCCGGTGACCATCTCCGGGGTGGCCGAGGCGGTCGGCGACGTCACCACCCTCGACCTGCTGCACGCGCTGGCCCGGGCGGATGCCGCCGCCACCGGACCGGGGGCCTGGTCGGACTGGAAGGGTCGGCTGATCGCCGAACTGGTGGCCCGGGTCCGCACCACCCTGGACACCGGGGCGGTACCGGAACCGCCCGCCCCGGACCCGGCCCTGGTGGCGGGGCCGCTGCCGGTCGTACACCTGACCGGGGACCGGGTGGCGGTGGCCGCGGCCGACCGGCGGGGCCTGCTCGCCACGGTGGCCGGTTGCCTGGCCCTGCACCGCCTGGAGGTGCTCGCGGCCGATGCCTCGACGGTGGACGGGCGGGCCCTGGTGGAGTGCCGGGTGCAGCCCCGCTACGGGCTGCCCCCCGAGCCGGTGGCGCTCAGCTCCGACCTGCGTAGGGCGGTCGGTGGCGACGTCTCCGTCACCCAGCGACTGCGTGGACGGGCCCTGGCCGCACGGGGGGCCGGGGCCGAACCACGGGTGGTCTGGCACCGGGACGCCGCCACCGACGCGGTACTGCTGGAGTTGCGGGCCGCGGACGCCGCGGGCCTGCTGTACCGGGTGACCAGCGCCCTGGATGCGGCCGGCGCCCAGGTCCGCGCGGCCCGCATCGCCACCCTGGGCGGAGACGTGGTCGACGTCTTCTACCTCGTCGGCTCCTGGCCCTCCGACGAGGACCGCACCCGCCTGGAAGCCGCCGTCCTAGCCGCCGTGTAACCGCCCCCGGCGGCGTCTCCCGGGAAATCGGACAGCAGTTTCGGGGAAAGTGCTGCCTCACCAGCCGACGAGGCAGCACTTCCCCTGATGTTGCTCGCCGCAGCCGCGCAGTGCGCGGCGCGCAGGGTGGGGGCGCGGGTGTGCGGGTGGGCTGCCGTCGGGAAAGGGGGCGGCTGGGCCGGGCCGGGGAAGCGGGGTCGGGCTAGGCTAGCGGTGGGCTGGACACCACCCGCGTGTCCGTACCGTGCCCGCCGAAGACGACAATCGGGATGTTCGCGTGTTTGACACCTTGAGTGACCGCCTCTCCGGGATCTTCACCAAGCTCCGCGGCAAGGGACGCCTCACCGACGCCGACATCGACGCCACCGCGCGCGAGATCCGTCTCGCGCTGCTGGAGGCCGATGTCGCGCTGCCGGTGGTCAAGGGCTTCATCGCGAACGTCAAGGAACGGGCGCGTGGTGCGGAGGTCTCCCAGGCGCTCAATCCGGCCCAACAGATCATCAAGATCGTCAACGAGGAGCTGGTCGCCGTCCTCGGTGGCGAGGGGCGTCGGCTCCAGTTCGCCAAGCAGCCGCCGACGGTGATCATGCTCGCCGGCCTCCAGGGTTCCGGTAAGACCACCCTCGCCGGCAAGCTGGCCCGCTGGCTCAAGGCCCAGGGCCACCAGCCCCTGCTGGTCGCCGCCGATCTCCAGCGCCCCAACGCCGTCGGGCAGCTCCAGGTGCTCGGTGGCCGGGCCGGGGTCGAGGTGTACGCCCCGGAGCCCGGCAACGGGGTCGGTGACCCCGTGCAGGTGGCCAAGGCCTCCCTCGAACACGCCCGACGGGCCGCCCGTGACGTGGTCATCGTCGACACCGCCGGTCGACTCGGCATCGACGCCGAGATGATGCGGCAGGCCGCCGACATCCGGGACGCGGTCGACCCCGACGAGGTCATCTTCGTCATCGACGCGATGGTCGGCCAGGACGCGGTGCGTACCGCCGAGGCCTTCCGTGACGGCGTCGGCATCACCGGCGTGGTGCTCTCCAAGCTCGACGGCGACGCCCGGGGTGGTGCCGCCCTGTCGGTGCGTGAGGTCACCGGGCAGCCGATCCTGTTCGCCTCCACCGGCGAGAAGCTGGAGGACTTCGACGTCTTCCACCCCGACCGGATGGCCAGCCGGATCCTCGGCATGGGCGACGTTCTCACTCTGATCGAGCAGGCCGAGGCGGCCTTCGACACCGATCAGAAGGAGAAGATGACCGCCAAGCTGATGGGCGGCGAGCAGTTCACCCTGGAGGACTTCCTCGACCAGCTCATCGCGGTCCGCCGGATGGGGCCGATCGCCAACGTGCTGGCCATGATGCCCGGCATGGGGCAGGTCAAGGACCAGTTGGCCGAGGTGGACGACAAGCACTTCGACCGGATCACCGCGATCATCCGGTCGATGACCCCGGCCGAGCGGACCAACCCGAAGATCATCAACGGCTCCCGCCGGGCCCGGATCGCCAACGGCTCCGGGGTCACCGTGATGGACGTCAACCAGCTGCTCAACCGCTTCGCCGACGCGCAGAAGATGATGAAGCAGATGGGCGGCATGATGGGCCTGCCGGGCGGGCGGCGCAAGGCCACCAAGAGCCCGAAGAACAAGCGCAAGGGTACGAAGGGCGGCGGTCGGCCGCGTACCGGTGCCGGGATGCCCGGTGGCTTCCCGGGTGGCATGCCGCAGCTTCCGCCGGGCATGAAGCCGGAGGACCTGGCGGCCGGTCAGGGCCTCCCGCCGGGCTTCAAGCTCCCGAAGATCGACTTCAACAAGCTCGGCAAGGGTGGCCAGCCGCCCCGCTGAGCGTGTCGGTGACGGCGGGTGGCGTTGTCGGCGCTTAGGGTGATGCCGCCCCTGGAAGGAGGAGTCATGACCGTGGCGCCCATCCTGCCCGAGCGGTCGGAGTGGACGGTTGACGACCTCGGCGACCTGCCGAAGGACCTTCCGTACGAACTGATCAACGGAAGGTTGATCGTGCCGTCCCCCACTGCCCTGCACCAAGATCTCTGTGTCCGGCTGCTGCTGGCGCTTGAAGTCAACTGCCCGGCGGAATACCTGGTCAGCATCGACCTGTCGATGCGGGTCGACCGCCGCAACGAGCCTCGGCCGGACGTGGTCGCGATCCGTCGTCAGCACGCCGACCGATCGCCCGTGCCGGTCGAGGACGCTCTGCTGGCCGTTGAGGTGGTCTCGCCCTCCTCGACCTTTCGCGACCTCTACGACAAGGCCCGGGTCTACGCCCGCGCCGGGGTACGCACCTACTGGGTGGTCGACCCCCTGCACGAGAAGATGACCCTGACCGAGTACGTGCTGACCTCCGCCGGTGAGTACGAGGTGGCCGCCCACACGGAGGACCTGTTCGTCACCGAGCGACCCTGGAAGGTGTCGGTCGACCTGCCGGCGCTGACCGTACGGCGGGCGGGGCTCCTCGCCAGCGACGGAGAGTGATCCGGTAGGACTGTGCGCATGGCTCTGCATGTGCGCGGTGTGCTCCTGCCGGACGACGAGGTCCGGGATCTGTGGCTGGTCGGCGACCGGATCACCTTCGAACCGGTGCCGGGTGCCGAGACGATCGCCGACGGTGGCTTCGTCCTGCCGGGGCTGGTGGACGCGCACTGCCACATCGGCATCGCCCGGGGCGCGACCCCGATCACCTCGCTGGACCAGGCGCGGGCCTTGGCGCGGATCGACCGGGACGCGGGTGTGCTGGCGATCCGGGACGCCGGTTCCCCCTTTCCGTACCCGGAGCTTGAGGACGAACCCGACCTGCCCCGGATGATCCGGGCCGGGCGGCACATCGCGCCGCCGAGGCGCTACCTGCGCGACATCGGGGTGGAGGTCGAGGCGGCCCAGGTGGCGGCGACCGTGGCCGAGCAGGCGGCGGCCGGCAGCGGCTGGGTCAAGCTGGTCGGGGACTGGATCGACCGGGGGGTCGGTGACCTGGCGCCGGCCTGGGACGCGGACACCATGGCCGCCGCGGTGGCCGCCGCGCACGCCGCCGGGGTGCGCGCCGCCGTGCACACCTTCAGCGAGTCGGCCGTGGAGATCATGGTGCGGGCCGGGGTGGACTCGGTCGAGCACGGCACCGGGTTGAGCCTGGACCTGATCGACCTGATGGCCCGGCAGGGCACCGCGCTGATCCCCACGATGATCAACATTCGGACCTTCGGCCACATCGCCGACCAGGCCCGACCCAAGTTCCCCGGGTACGCCGACCACATGATCGCCCTGCGGGACCGCTTCCCCGAGGTGGTGCGTTCGGCGTACGAGGCCGGGGTGCCGATCTTCGTGGGTACCGACGCCGGTGGTGGCATCGACCACGGCCTGGCCGCCGAGGAGATGCTGCTGCTGCACGAACAGGCCGGCATGAGCACCGAGGACGTGCTCGCCGCCGCCACCTGGCGGGCCCGGCAGTGGCTGGGCTTCCCCGGCCTGGTCGACGGTGGCCTGGCCGACCTCGTCGTCTACTCCGAGGACCCGCGCCGGGACCTGCGGGTGGTTCGCGAGCCGGCCCGCATCGTGCTGCGCGGACGGGTCATCCGCTGACCCGACCTACCGCACGGCGGCCGATGGGTAGTGATGCCGCGCCCGATCGCGCTGCCCCGTCCGCCCCTGCATAGGATGTGCGGTTATGGCGCGCGTGCTTACTCCCCGGGCTGAAGACTTCCCCCGGTGGTACCAGGACCTCATCGCTAAGGCGAAGCTGGCCGACAACGGGCCGGTGCGGGGGACCATGGTGATCCGACCGGCCGGCTATGCCATCTGGGAGCGGATGCAGGCCGAGATGGACGACCGGATCAAGGCGGCCGGGGCGGAGAACGCGTACTTCCCGCTGTTCATTCCGGAGAGCTACCTCAAGCGCGAGGCCGAGCACGTCGAGGGCTTCTCGCCGGAGCTGGCGGTGGTCACCCACGGCGGCGGCAAGCAGTTGGCCGAGCCGGTCGTGGTGCGCCCCACCAGCGAGACCGTCATCGGCGAGTTCATGGCCAAGTGGATCGACTCGTACCGGGACCTGCCGCTGCTGCTCAACCAGTGGGCCAACGTGGTCCGCTGGGAGCTGCGCCCCCGGATCTTCCTGCGCACCAGCGAGTTCCTCTGGCAGGAGGGGCACACCGCCCACGCCACCCGCGAGGACGCCCGGGCCTACGCCCGCAAGATCCTGCACGAGGCGTACGAGGACCTGATGGTCAACGTGCTCGGCATCCCGGTGGTGGTCGGGCTCAAGACCGCCCGGGAGCGGTTCGCCGGGGCGACCGCCACCTACACCTGCGAAGGCATGATGGGCGACGGCAAGGCCCTTCAGCTCGGCACCAGCCACGAGCTCGGGCAGAACTTCGCCAAGGCCTTCGACATCAGCTACTCCTCGGCCGAGGGCGGCCGGGAGCACGCCTGGACCACCTCCTGGGGCACCTCGACCCGGATGCTCGGCGGTCTGATCATGTGCCACGGCGACGACAACGGCCTGCGGGTGCCGCCAAAGCTGGCCCCGGTGCAGGCGTACGTCATGGTGGTCAAGGACGGCGAGGGTGTGGGCGAGGCGGCGGCCAAGCTGCGCGACGCCCTGCGCGACGCCGGGGTCCGGGTCCTGCTCGACGACCGCACGGACACCCCCTTCGGCCGCCGGGCCGTCGACGCCGAGCTGCGCGGCTACCCGGTACGTGTCGAGGTCGGCCCCCGTGACCTGGCCGCCGGCAACGCGGTCGTGGTCCGGCGTACGGACGGCTCGAAGGCCCCCACCCCCATCGCGGACGTGGTCGGCGCGGTGCTCGCCGCCCTGGCGGCCGACCAGCAGGCCCTGCACGACCAGGCGCTGGCCTTCCGCCAGTCCCGCACCACCGAGGTGGCCACCCTGGAGGAGGCGATCGAGGCGGCGGCCACCGGCTGGGCAAGGGTTCCGTGGTCGGCGGTAGGTGTCGAAGGCGAAGCCAAGGCCAACGCCCAGGGCGTCACCGTCCGCTGCCTGGTCCGCGCCGACAACTCCGTCCCCGACACCGAGGACGAACCCAACCTGACCGCCATCCTCGCCCGCGCCTACTAACCCACCCCAGGCGCTACCCACGCGCCCCCACCCCCGCTCTGCTCGTCGATCTTGCACTTTCTGTCGGGGCGAACCCGCAGCAAAGGTGCATTTCGGCGACCAGAAGTGCAAGATCGCGGGGAATGGGGGGCGGTAGGGTCGGGGGGTGAGGTTTGAGGTGGGGCGGTTGGTGGTGCACCGTAATGTGCGCCGGGGGCGGATCGGGTGGGTTCGGCCGGCCCGGGTGGTCAGTGATGACGAGCGGGGGCTGCTGCTCTGGGTGGCCGAGGGGTCGCCGGTGGCCGGCGAGGTGAACGCCGACGGGCTGGGGATGCGGGCGGTTCCGTTCGCGCAGTGGCTCACTCCGACCTTCCAACTGAAGCAGGGGCGGTGGAACGGGCCGCCGCTGCTGAAGTTCCTGCCTGCCGGGGCGGCGCATTCCGTCTGGTGGTTCCGCGACCCGCAGGGGCGTTTCGCCGGGTGGTACGTCAACCTGGAGGAGCACGGGGTCCGGTGGGACGACGGCGGGCTGGCCGGGGTCGACATCGTGGATCAGGATCTCGATGTGTGGGTGCGCCCGGACCGCAGCTGGGAGTGGAAGGACGAGGGCGAGTTCGTCGAGCGGCTGGCCTTCCCGGAGCACTACTGGGTGACCGACGAGGCGGCCGTACGAGCCGAGGGCAAGCGGGTGATCGCCCTGGCCGAGGCCGGGGAGTTCCCCTTCGACGGCACCTGGTGCGATTTCACCCCACCCCCGCAGTGGGTGCCCCCGGAGCAGTTGCCCGCCGGCTGGGACCGCCCACCCGCACGCTGAGTTGGCTGTGTTCTGCGTCACTTCGGGGCCACTGCGGGTGACCCGCCCCGGTCCGATGTGAGGGATCCCGGGTGGATCTGGCAGAATGGCTGGCTGGTATCCGGCGCGCGTCCGGCGCCCTCTAACCCGGGCGTGCCGCCAGTCCACCCGAGCTGTCTCCGGCCCAACCCCACTGTGCCGGTTGGCGCTCACCCGTGCACACCGCCCACCTGGGCCGGTGAGATCGCAACAGGAGCGAAACAACCGTGGCCGTAAAGATCCGGCTCCTGCGGATGGGCAAGATCCGCAACCCGCAGTACCGCATCGTCATCGCCGACTCGCGTACCAAGCGCGACGGCCGGGCGATCGAGTTCGTCGGGATCTACCAGCCGAAGGAAGACCCTTCGGTGATCGAGGTCAAGTCGGAGCGGGTCCAGTACTGGCTGTCCGTCGGCGCCCAGCCGAGCGAGGCGGTGCAGCGGCTGCTGGAGCTGACCGGTGACTGGCAGAAGTTCAAGGGCCTGCCGGCCCCGCCGCCGCTGAAGGTGGCGCCGGAGCGGGTCGACCGCACGGCCGCCTACGAGGCCGAGGCCAAGGCCGCCGCCGGTGTGGCGGACACCCCGGCCAAGCCGGCCAAGAAGGCCGCCAAGGCCGAGGCGGAGGCGCCGAAGGCCGAGGAGCCGGCCGCTGCGGACTCCGGTGAGCAGGCCTGACATGGCACTGCGGCCGGCGTTGGAGCACCTGGTCAAGGGCATCGTCGATCACCCCGATGACGTACGCGTCCGGATGGTCGACTCCCGTCGGGGCAAGCGGCTCGAAGTCCGCGTGCACCCCGAGGACCTGGGCACCGTGATCGGGCGGTCCGGTCGGACCGCCAAGGCACTGCGCCAGGTGATCGGCTCCATCGGTGGGCGCGGCGTGCGCGTCGACATCGTCGACTCGTACTGATGCAGCTCATCGTCGGCAGGATCGGCAAGCCGCACGGCATCCGCGGTGAGGTCACCGTGGAAGTGCGTACGGACGAGCCCGAGACGCGGTTCGCCCCCGGCATGGTGTTGACCACCATGCCGGGGGCGGTTCCCCGTGGCCGCCAGGAGCCGGCCGCCAGTCCGGGAGAGCGCTACGAGGTGCCCGCCGAGCTGACCGTGGAGGCTGCCCGCTGGCACCAGGGTCATCTCCTGGTCGCCTTCGACGGCGTGCTGGACCGGAACGTCGCGGAGGCGTTGCGGGGCACCCTGCTCGCCGTGGACAGCGCCGACGTGGCCCCGCCGGAGGACCCGGAGGAGTTCCACGACCACCAACTGGTCGGGCTGGCCGTGGTCACCCCGGCCGGGGAGCGACTGGGCGAGGTGGCCCGGATCGACCACGCACCCGCCTCGGATCTGCTGGTGCTGCGTCGCCCCGAGGGACGTACCGCGCTGATTCCCTTCATCAAGGTGATGGTCCCCGAGGTCGATCTGGCCGGTGGTCGCGTCGTGGTCGACCTGCCTGACGGCCTGCTCGACCTCTGATCGCGGAGCACCCCTGATGCGTGTCGACATCGTGTCGATCTTCCCGGAGTACTTCGCCCCCCTGGATCTGTCCCTGATCGGCAAGGCCCGGGCCAACGGCACCCTGCGGCTGGGCGTACACGATCTGCGTACCTGGACCCACGACGTGCACCGCACGGTCGACGACACCCCGTACGGCGGTGGGCCGGGCATGGTGATGCGGCCCGAGCCCTGGGGTGCGGCCCTGGACGCCCTGGCCCCGGCGGAGTCGGCGGCGACCCCCCGACTGCTGGTGCCCTCCCCGGCCGGGGTGCCCTTCACCCAGGCGTTGGCGTACGAGTTGGCCGCCGAGCCACACCTGATCTTCGCCTGCGGCCGGTACGAGGGCATCGACCAGCGGGTCCTGGACCACGCGGCCACCCGGATGCCGGTCACCGAGGTCAGTCTGGGCGACTACGTGCTCTTCGGTGGCGAGGTGGCCGTGCTGGTGATCCTGGAGGCGGTCACCCGGCTGCTGCCCGGGGTGCTCGGCAACGCCGGCTCGCTGACCGAGGAGTCACACGCCCACGGGCTGCTGGAAGCGCCGATGTACACCAAGCCGGCGGCCTGGCGGGGGCTGGAGGTGCCGGAGGTGCTGCGCTCCGGCGACCACGGGCGGATCGCCCGCTGGCGCCGCGACGAGGCCCTGCAGCGCACCGGCCGACGTCGGCCGGACATGCTGGCCGCCCTCGACCCTGAGCAGTTGGACAAACGGGACGTGGCGACCCTCGACCGGGCCGGGTTTCCGGTGCCCGGACGGGATATGGCAAAGTAGAGGGGTTGCCGCAGTCGTCTGCGCCGTGGACGGCTGCGAGGATCCCCGACCGGGGTCGGTTCCACCGGCCGCCATCCGGGGATCAGTATCACCCATTCGCGCGCCGATTGACGGTGCGCCGTGAGCCTCACGAGGACGAGCGATGAACATCCTGGACGCTCTTGACGCCCAGTCGAAGCGCACCGACCTTCCCGACTTCCGCGCCGGTGACACCGTGAAGGTGCACGCGCGAGTGGTCGAGGGTAACCGCTCCCGGGTCCAGATCTTCCAGGGCGTGGTCATCCGTCGCCAGGGCGCCGGACTGCGCGAGACCTTCACCGTCCGCAAGCTCAGCTTCGGCGTCGGTGTCGAGCGGACCTACCCGATCAACAGCCCGGCGATCGACCGGATCGAGGTCGTGACCCGTGGTGACGTCCGCCGCGCCAAGCTCTACTACCTGCGCGAGCTGCGGGGCAAGAAGGCCAAGATCAAGGAGCTGCGCGAGAAGCAGCCGAGCTGACCTCGCGCTGCGCCACGCCGCCTCAGCTGCGCGTATGTCGTACCGGCCAGACCGCACTACCCTGGTCGTACGGGCGCAGCGGGGCGGCGACCCGCCATGGCTGGCGGGTGACCTCCACTACCGCCCGGGAAGTCTCGACGAGACTGCCGGGCGGTAGTCGTATCTGCGGACCGGGGAGTGGGCGTGGTACAGGCGCTTGACGACAGCGGCTCGGTTGATCCGTGGCGACGACGGGCCCGGCGTGAGAAACGGCAGATGCCGCTCTGGCAGGAGTTGCCGCTGCTGCTCGTCGTGGCCTTCTGCCTGGCGGTGCTGATCCGTACCTTCCTGCTCCAGGCGTTCTTCATCCCCTCGGGGTCGATGGAGGACACCCTGCTGGTCGGGGACCGGGTCCTGGTCAACAAGGTCGTCTACAACGTGCGGGATCCGCAGCGTGGCGAGGTGGTGGTCTTCCGGGGCACCGACCAGTGGGTCCCGCAGGTGGACGTGGAGCCGGCCGGGGGTTTCACCGACCGGCTAGGCCGCACGGTGGGTGACCTGGTCGGGCTGAGCCGCCCGGGGGAGAAGGACTTCATCAAGCGGGTCATCGGCCTGCCGGGTGACCGGGTCAGCTGCTGCGACGAGCAGGGGCGGGTGCTGGTCAACGGCACCCCGCTGGACGAGTCCGCGTACGTGCTGCGGGACTCCCCCCTGGAGTTGCCCCCCAACCCGCAGGAGTGCCGGTCCCGGCGGTTCGAGGAGATCGTGGTCCCGCCCGGTCAGATGTTCGTGCTCGGCGACCACCGGCTCGTCTCCCAGGACGCCCGCTGCCAGGGCACGGTGCCGATCGACAACGTGGTGGGCCGGGCCTTCGCGGTGGTCTGGCCCTCCAGCCGCTGGCACACCCTGCCGGTGCCGGAGACCTTCGCCGAGGTGCCTCCGGCGGTCACGGCCACCGGCGGGGCGGCCCCACCGGTGCGGCCCACGACCGAAGGAGGGGTGGTCCTGGTGCTTCCGATCGCGGCCACCCTAGCCGTTCTAGCGCGTTCCACGCGGTGGCACCGATCCGGGCAACGTAGGCTCCTCCCGTGATTGACGAGCAGACCGACAAGCCACGCCACTCGTTCTGGAAGGAACTTCCCATCCTGCTGGGGGTGGCGATCCTGGTCGCGGTACTGGTGCGGGCCTTCGTACTGCAGACCTTCTTCATCCCGTCGCCCTCCATGGAGAACACCCTCAAGATCGATGATCGGGTGCTGGTCAACAAGTTGGTGTACAACTTCCGGACCCCGCACCGGGGCGAGGTGATCGTCTTCAAGGCCCCGGTCGAGTGGAGCGGCAACCCCGCGGGCGAGGACTTCATCAAGCGGGTGATCGGGGTCGGCGGGGATCGGCTGGTCTGCTGCGACGCCCAGGACCGTCTGGTGATCAACGGGGTGCCGCTGGACGAGCCGTACATCTTCTCCTTCGACGGCAACCGGGACAAGCCGGCGGACCAGGAGTTCGACGTCGTCATCCCGCAGGGTCGGCTCTGGGTGATGGGTGACCACCGTTCCGCCTCCGGTGACTCCCTGGAGCACTACCAGCAGTCCGGGGAGAACATCACCGCGGCGACCATCCCGGAGAAGGACGTAGTGGGCCGGGCCTTCACGGTCTTCTGGCCGTTCAACCGGGCCACCCTGCTGACCGTGCCGGAGGAGTTCGAGGCCATTCCCACCCCCTGAGGTGTCGGGGACGGGACGTGGGCGTTGTCGGCCACGTCTGGCAATCTGGTGCGGTGACGCTCTACACCCCGAGGCGCGCCGCCCGGGTGCTCCTGGTCGACCGGGCCGACCGGTTGCTGCTCTTCCGGGGCTTCGATCCCGCCCGTCCGGAGGACGGCCGCTGGTGGTTCACCCCGGGTGGTGGCCTGGACCCGGGGGAGAGCTACCCCGAGGGCGCGGCGCGGGAGTTGGCGGAGGAGACCGGGTTGCGGTTGGCGATGACCCAGTTCGGTGAGCCGGTGCACGCCGAGGTGACGGAGTTCTCCTTCGACGGGGTGTGGTACCGGCAGGAACAGCGGTTCTTCCTGGTGCGGGTCGCCGCACACGAGGTCGACACGACGGGATTCAGCGAGGTGGAGCGCAACAGCGTGGACGGCCACCGGTGGTGGTCGGCCCAGGAACTGCGCAGCACCGCCGAGCGGTGCTACCCCCTGGACCTCCCCGAGGTCCTGATCCGGGCCCTGGCCTCTACGGCCACGGCTCCCGGTGCGCCATGCTGACCCCGCCGCGCACGGTGGTGCGCCGGGAAGCCGGGCTGTACGCGCTGGAGCGGGCCCTGCAACGGCGTGGCTTCCGGTACGTCGCCGGTGCCGACGAGGCCGGCCGGGGGGCCTGCGCCGGGCCGCTGGTGGCCGCCGCCGCAGTGCTGCCGGAAGGGCGGCGAGGTGAGATCGAGGGCCTGGCCGACTCCAAGCTGCTCACCCCGGCGAGCCGGGAGCGGGTGTACGACGAGGTCGTCGCGCGTGCCCTGGCGTACGCCGTGGTGGTCATCCCGGCCGAGGAGGTCGACGCCCGGGGGCTGCACGTGTGCAACCTGGCCGCGATGCGTCGGGCGCTGGCCTCGCTGACCGTGCGACCGGAGTACGTGTTGACCGACGGGTTCGGGGTCGACGGCCTGGACGTGCCCGGTCTGGCCGTGTGGAAGGGCGACCGGGTGGCGGCCTGCGTAGCGGCGGCCAGCGTCCTGGCCAAGGTGACCCGGGACCGGATCATGGTCGACCTGGAGGCTACCTACCCGGGGTACGGCTTCGCCGAGCACAAGGGGTACATCACCGCCGATCACACGGCGGCCCTGCGCGAGCGGGGTCCGTGCCGGGAACACCGGTTCTCCTACGTCAACGTAGCGGCCGTCTCCGGCCTGGACGGCCGTCCACCCCGCTCCCGTCGACCGCTGGGCGCAAGCTGGGACGAGCCGATGGAGCGCTCAGGCTTCGCAGGGGGTACCGTCGGCGTGGCGTTGGGCGAGCAGCCTCAGCCTCCGGCGTCGGTGGGGGAAGATGTGGTCATGGAAGGCGGAGTGCGATGAGCGCGGAAGATCTCGAAAAGTACGAGACCGAGATGGAGCTACAGCTCTACCGGGAGTACCGCGACATCGTCCGTCAGTTCTCCTACGTGGTGGAGACCGAGCGGCGGTTCTATCTGGCCAACCAGGTCGACCTGCACGTGCGCAACTCCGACGGCGAGGTCTACTTCGAGGTCGAGATGCACGACGCCTGGGTGTGGGACATGTACCGTCCCGCCCGGTTCGTCAAGAACGTGCGGGTGATGACCTTCAAGGACGTCAACGTCGAGGAGCTGGAGAAGCCGGACATCTCCCTGCCGGCCGACTCCGGCTTCGGCGGCTGATCCCTGCTGAACCCCGGCTGATCTCCGGCCGGTTTCCGCGCGGTGGACCCCCACCCGCCGCGATCGGTCCACACTGGCGGTCCGGCCCGGCTGTCGTCAGGTCATAGCAGATCGACTTCGTCGGCGTGGGTTGTCCACAGGGCCCCGCGTCGTCCACAGGCGACCCTTGCCGGGCGGCGCGGCCGCCCCAGGATCGGCACACTCGCCGCCATGGTGACCCGAACCCGGGCGCTCTGCGCCCTCCTGCTGCTGCCCCTCCTCATGCCGACCCTCTCCTCGTCCGGACAGCGGTCGTCCCCCACCATGCTGCCGCTCTCAACGGTGGTGGCTGGTCCGTCGGGGGTGGTGCCGTCGCCCGGCGTCGTGCTGTCGCTAGAGGTCGGGTCTGCCGGGCAGGGGTATCGGTGGCCGGTCGAGGGGGTGCCTCGACCGGGCCGCCGGTTCAATCCTCCGGCTCGGCCCTGGCTGTCCGGCCATCGTGGGGTGGATCTGATCGTCCCGGCGGGCGCGCCGATCCGGGCCGCCGGCAGCGGCACGGTCTCGTACTCCGGTCTGGTCGCCGGCCGGCCGGTGATCTCGGTGACCCACCCCGACGGGCTGCGCACCACCTACGAGCCGGTGGAACCGGTGGTCACGGTCGGCACCGCGGTGGCGGCCGGCACCCTCCTGGGGGTCCTGGCGCCCGGGCACCTGGGCTGCCCCGAGGCGGCCTGCCTGCACTGGGGGCTGCGCCGGGGTACTGACTACCTGGACCCGTTGGCCCTGCTCGGTCTCGGTCGCACCCGGCTGCTGCCGCTGGCCGAGGAGCCGATCAGCCTGGCCGGGAAGCCGGTCAGCGTTGGGCCAGCAGGGCGGGCAGCCGCCCGGCGAGCCGGTCGTACTCGTCGGGCGAGTTGTACACCTGGCCGCACAGCCGCAGCCAGCCCCGCCCGTTCCAGGGGTTGACCGCGACCTGGATGGCGAGCCGCTCGGCGATCCGGGCCCGCAGCGCCAGGGCGCCCTCGACCGTGGTGGCCAGCCCTGGCGGCAACGGGATGATCCGCATGGCGACCGTGGGTCCGCCGGGCTCGGGCAGATCGGCCGGCCGCACCCCCAGGGCATCCCCCACCACCCGCTGGCCGTACGCCGCCAGAGCCGCGTTGTGCGCGCGCACCCGGTCCACCCCGAGGGTACGCAGCAGGTAGAGCCCCACCGGGGCACTCAGCCAGGCGGTGTAGTCCGCGGTCGCCTGCCACTCCACCCGGCTGGGGAAGCCGGCCGCCTGCTCCCAGGAGACCACCAGGGGTTCGATGCGGTCCCGCCAGGACGGGGCGACCACCAGCACGGCCGTGCCACGGGGGGCGTACCCCCACTTGTGCAGGTTGCCGACCCAGAAGTCGGCCCCGATGCTCTGCACGCTCGCCGGCAGCATCCCGGGAGCGTGGGCGGCGTCGACGAGCACGGACACCCCGTGTTCCCGCGCCACCCCGACGATGGCGGCGACCGGCAACAACCGTGCCGTGGCCGAGGTGAGCTGGTCGACCACGAGCAGCCGGGTACGCCCCGGACGCAGCCCGGACCGGACGATCTGCACGATCTCCTCGGTGGTCGCCGACAGTGGCACCGGCAGCACCCGATGGGTCGCCCCGCTGCGGCGGCACTCCCGGGCGATGGCGAAGTCGACCGCACCGTAGCCATGATCGGTGGTGAGCACCTCGTCGGCCGGGCCCAGCCCTAGGGACTGCAACACCACCGCCACCCCGGTGGTGGCGTTGACGGTCAGGGCGGTGCCGTCCGGGTCGGCGCCGAGGAAGCCGGCCAGGTGCCGGCGGGCGTGGGTGATCCGGTCGACCAGGCCGGTGGCGAAGAAGCGCAGCGGGTCGGCCTCCATCTCGTCCCGCAACCGCTGCTGGGCCCGCTGCACGATGATCGGCACCGCGCCGAACGAGCCGTGGTTGAGGTGACTGACCGCCGGGTCGAGGGAGAAGAGCAGGCGGGCGCCCGTCATAGGCTCAGGCGGAGGCGGGACGCTCACCGGATGATCGTAACGCCACCCCCGGGCCCTGGGTGATGGATCTTGATCGGAAAGTGTTCCGCCATCCGGGCGCTGTCGTGGCCGCGACTTAGGCGCGGGGGTGGGCCTGGCGGTACGCCGCACGTAGCCGATCGACCGAGACATGGGTGTAGACCTGCGTACTGGCCAGCGAGGAGTGGCCCAGCAACTCCTGTACCGCGCGCAGGTCCGCCCCGCCTTCGAGCAGGTGGGTGGCGGCCGAGTGGCGCAGCGCGTGCGGTCCGATCCGGGGCAGGTCGGCGGCCTCGGCGTACGCACCGACGATCCGGCGGGCGGTGGTCGGATTCAGCCGGCCACCCCGGGCGCCGAGCAGCAGCGCCTCTCCGGAGGCCGGGACCGCCAGCACGGGCCGCCCGTGTCGCAGCCACTCGTCGAGGGCCCGCTGCGCCGGCAGGCCGTACGGCACGGTCCGTTCCCGGCCACCCTTGCCCCGGACCCGGACCACCCGCCGGCCATGGTCGACATCGGCCAGGTCGATGCCGCACACCTCACTGACCCGCACCCCGGTGCCGTAGAGCAACTCCAGCAGCACCCGGTCACGCCACCGCACCGCCCGAGCCACCCGCTCTCCGTCCTCGGCACCCTCCGCTTCCTCTGTGCCGGTGCCATCGGCGGTGGGAGGGCCAGCCGTGGGGTGGGCGTCGGCCTCGGGGGTGGGATGGGCGCCGGAAGTGGCGCGGCCATCGGCGGTGGATCGGGTGGGTGCCTCGACGAGGAGGGCGGCCTGGTCGGCGCGGAGCACGGTGGGCAGGGTGCGCTGCGGGCGGGGACTGGCGAGGGTGGCGGCCACATCCGTGGGCAGCAGCCCGCCCCGGTGCGCCCAGGCACTGAAGGTGCGTGCCGCCGCCGCGCGTCGGGCCAGCGACGCCCGGGCGGCTCCCATGGTGCGCTGCTTGGCCAGCCAACTGCGTACCGTGTCCAGGTCCAGTTCGGCCACCTCGGCGGCGCCCATCCGATGCGCGTGATCCAACAGGGAGACCAGATCGGCGACGTAGGCCCGTACGGTGTGGGCCGAACGGTTGCGGACCGAGGCCAGGTGCCGGGCGAACTCGTCCACCGCCTCGCGTAGCGGCTCCGGCAGCGCCGCGTGCACGGCCCGGGTGCCACGGGTGCTGCGACCTTCCGTACCCCCCACGGGTCACAGCCTAGGGTCGGGTGCCTCCGCCCGCGACACCGTCAGGGTGGGCGGCTCGGCGGGCGCCTGGGGCCGTCACCAGGGCGTAGCCGTCGCCGCGGCGAACCACCAGGGCCAACTCCTCCAACAGGGACAGCTTGCGCAGCACGGTGCGTACCGCCAGACCGGCGCGACCGGCCAGGTCGTCCACCCCGATCGTGCCCCGTCGGGGCATCACCTCCACGATCGCCCGGGCGTCGTCGTCGATCAGGTCGGTGGGTCGCTGCGGACCCCGTGGCACCGGGGCCAGTTCCCCGATCCGACCCACCTCCTCCAGCACCTGAGCCAGCCCGGTCACCAGGCGGGCGTCCGGTTCCTCCCGCAGGAACTCGTGCGTGCCGACCGACATCGCCGAGGTGACCGGACCGGGCACCACCATCGCCGGTTTGTGCAGCGCCAGGGCCCGTCGGGTGGTCTGGGTGGCGCCGCTGCGGGCCGCCGCCTCCACCAGCACGGTGCCCTTCGTGCCGGCCGCGATCACCCGGTTGCGGATCAGGAAACGGGGACGAAGCGGCTCGGCCTCCGGCGGCCATTCGCTGACCAGCAGCCCGGAGTCGGCGATCCGGTCGAACAACGCCGTGTTACCCATCGGGTAGGGGCGGTCCACTCCACAGGCCAGCACCGCGACCGTCCGGCCGCCCGCGCTCAGCGCGCCCCGGTGTGCGGCGGCGTCGATGCCGAAGGCACCGCCGGAGACGACCGTCCAGTCCCGGTCGGCCAGGCCGTAACCCAGGTCCCTGGCGACATGCAGGCCGTACGGGGTGGCGGCCCGTGCCCCGACCACGGCCACCGACCGGTCCAGCGTCTCGGCCAGCGGCAGCGGCCCGCGTACCCAGAAGCAGAGGGGTGGGGCGGTCTCCCGGTCGACCCGGCGGCGCGCATCCTCCAGCACGAGGGTGCGCAGTTGCTCGACCGAGGCGGGCCACTCGTCGTCATCCGGCACGATGACGCGGGCACCCAGCCGTTCGCCGCGTTCCAGGGCCTCGGCGGCGATGGCCCGCGCATCCCCGGCCTGGCGGCGGGCCGCCACGCTGTCGCGTAACTCCTCCTGGGGCGCCCCGCCGTCGAGCAGCAGATCCAGGGCGGCCACCGGGCCGAGTTCGTCGACCAGCGCGTACACCGAGCGGGTGCCCGGCTCGGCCAGCCAGGTCAACGCCACCCGGGCCAGTGTGGTCTCGTCGTACGTGCTCATATGCCCTCTCCCGTCCTGAGATGGATGGCCTCGCCGACGTCGTGTCGGTCTGGGCGGGGGCGCCCGTCGAGGTCGGCGATGGTCCAGGCGAGCCGGATGACCCGGTCGAAGCCGCGCGCGGAGAGCGACCCCGAGTCGAGCCGGGCTCGTAGTTCGGCGGTGTCGGCGGCGGGTAGCTGCCACGGGGGCCGGCGCAGTTGCTGACCGGGCACCTCCGCGTTGAGGCGGCGACCCAACACCGACCAGCGCTCCGCCGCCGCCCTACGAGCGGCCAGCACCCGGGACGCCACCACCGCGGAGGACTCGTGGGTGCCCGCCTCCATCAGGTCGGCGGCGCGCATCGGCAGCAGCCGCACCTGAAGATCGATCCGGTCGAGCAGGGGACCGGAGAGTCGACCCAGGTAGCGGCGGCGGGCCTGCGGGGGACACTCGCACCGGTCGTCGCCGGCCGGACTGGCGCACGGGCAGGGATTGGCCGCGATCACCAGTTGTGCCCGGGCGGGGTACTCGGTGCCGCCCCGGCTACGGGCCAACCGCACCCGACCGTGCTCCAGCGGTTGGCGTAACGCCTCCAGGGCGGCGCGGCTGAATTCCGGAGCCTCGTCCAGGAAGAGCACCCCTCGGTGGGCCAGCGAGATCGCGCCGGGCCGGGCCATCCCCGTCCCGCCGCCGACGATGGCCGGGATGGTCGCGGTGTGGTGCGGGGCCTGGAACGGGGGCCGCCGCAGCAGCCCACCCTCCGCCGGCAACAGCCCGGCGATCGAGTGCAGCGCGGTCACCTCCAGGGCGGCGGCGTCGTCCAGCTCCGGCAGAATCGAGGGCAGACGCTCGGCCAGCATCGTCTTGCCGGCCCCCGGCGGGCCGATCAGCGCCAGGTGGTGGCCCCCGGCGGCAGCCACCTCCAGGGCCCGCCGACCGAGCCCCTGCCCGGCCACCTCGGCCAGATCGGGGCCGGGATCGGCCGGCGGCGGCAGGTGGGTCGGGGGCTCGATCAGGGGTACGCCGTCGCGGACGTAGGCGATCAGCCGGTGCAGGGTGTCCACGCCGCGTACCCGCAGGCCGGGCACCACGGCGGCCTCGGCGCTGTTGGCGGCCGGCACGATCACCCGCTGGACCCCGGCCCGGGCCGCCGCGGCGGCCATCGGCAGCACCCCCCGGACCGGTCGGACGGTGCCGTCCAGGCCCAGTTCGCCGAGGATCACCACGCCCTCCAGCGGGGCCAGGGGCAGCTCACCGGAGCCGCCGAGCAGCGCCGCCGCGATCGCCAGATCGAAGGCCGAGCCGAACTTGGGCATGGTGGCCGGTAGCAGGTTCAGGGTGATCCGCCGGTTCGGCCAGCGCTGGCCGGAGTTGACCACGGCGGCGCGGACCCGGTCCCGGGCCTCGTGCAGGGCGGTGTCCGGCAGCCCGGAGATGACCACGGCGGGCAGGCCGGGTGCGAGATCCGCCTCCACCTCCACCAGATGACCGGTGACCCCGACCAGGCCGACACAGAGCACCCGGGCGTAGCTCATCAGAAGGCTCCCTTGAGATGTTCGACCTGGGCCCGGCCGGTGCGCGGCAGCAGGACCGAGACGACGTCGAAGCGGATCTCCTCGGCGGTAGTGCCGGTGGCCGCCAGCCACGCCACGGCGAGCCGACGCAGCCGGTGGGCCTTGCGGCTGACCACCGCCTCGGCCGGGGTGCCGAAGTCGTGGTTGCGGCGGGTCTTCACCTCGCAGATGACGAGGACCGGCCCGTCCCAGGCCACGATGTCGATCTCCCCTGCCGGGCAGCGCCAGTTCCGGGCCACCGGGCGCAGCCCTGCCTCGATCAGGTGCCGGACGGCGCAACGCTCCCCGTACCCGCCGACCGCCTGGTTCCGCTTGCTCATGGCCGGCACCCTGCCGGGACCGGAGCCGTCGAGGTGCCCCCGGTGGTACGACCTGTGGACAACGGGAGGTGTTGTGGACAGCCGGACGATCATGCCCTTGGTGTGCTAAGGCGGGCCTGAGTGACGAATCAGCTTCTTGCTCTGCGTACCCGGTCGAATCGCCCTTCGGGTCCTGGTCAGGGCCGGGGCCGAATGGCGACCGGCCGGTTGGTCGCATACCGTGCCGGACGTGGATGGACGACGTAGCTTTGCCGATGATCAGGAGTCGCGTTGGTACCCCGGCGACCGTGATTACCGCGACCCGGACTGGCTCGGCACGGCGCAGGCGAGACACCTGGACGACCAGCCGTCGGTGGCCCCCGAACAACGGGTCGACGACGAGGACCGGTACGACACCTCGGCGCGGCGCTTCGGCGGTGCGGATCCCCTGGCCGAGACCTCGGCCGAGCCCGAGCGCTACCGGGCCTCGCGCGCCCGGCGAGCCGGGTCGACCGACCCGGACATCTCCGGTGAGCTGCCCACCGAACGGTCGCCCTGGCGGACCGCCCAGGAGACCAGCCCGCCGGTGGCTGGAGATCCCCTGGGTGACCCGACCCGCCCGGCGCCTATGGTGAGCGACCCGGCCCCGCTGGCGTCCGTGGTGGGTGACCCGGCCCCGCTGGCGTCCGTGGTGGGTGACCCGGCCCGGCCCGTGCCGCTGGCCGGGTATCCGATCGTGGAGGCCAAACGGGGCACGGAGGCGGTGAATCCCCTGGAGCAGCCGACCGGGCCGATGCCGCCCGTGGCCCCTCGGGGTGACCTGTCGGCGGGGGAGGCCGGGACGGACACCGGCTTCCGGCCGGCCGGGGAAGCCGGCTACCAGGTGCCGGGCGTACCGGCCGGGTCGCCCAGCGGCGACGGGGTCTACCGGACCCGCCGACCGGTGCTCGCGGTGCTGTTCGCCGTCCTGTTGGTGATCCTCGAGGTGCCGGCCCTGCGGGTGTTGCTGCACGGGGCGACCGCGGATCCGGTTTCCGCCGCCGATGTGCTGGTGGGTACCTTCCTGGTGGTCGGTCTGCCGATCTTCGCGGCCGGTCTGTACGGGCTGCGGACCACCGGGTTCGCGCTCACCGACGGGGCGCGCGGCTGGCTACGCCCGCCCACCGCCTACCTGACGGTCGGCCTGGCGCTCTTCCTCGCCGCGGCACTGGCCGCCGGCTGACCCACCTGCCGCTCCACCGGCTGACCATCTGGGCGCTCGGAGGTGTTAACAAGGGGCCCTTGCTCTACCGCAGGCGTTAACAGGGGGCCCTTCCTTGCACCCGGGGGCTGGGCGGTGGGGCAGGGGCGTACACTGGTCGACTGGCGACCGCCTCGCGCGGTCGACCTCGCGTGCCCTCCTCACGAAGTCGTCGTGCGGCGGCGGCCTCCCTGGTCCCGACCTGTCGGGCCCATCCTGGCCGACGACCGGGCACCAGGCCACTCGGCCGCCGGCCGAGCGGACGAACCAGGGACCCCAAGGAGTACGAACCATGGCCGTCGTGACCATGCGTCAGCTGCTGGAAAGTGGTGTTCACTTCGGGCACCAGACCCGGCGCTGGAACCCGAAGATGAAGCGCTTCATCTTCACCGAGCGCAATGGCATCTACATCATCGACCTGCGCCAGACCCTCGACTACATCGAGAAGGCGTACGAGTTCGTGCGCAACACGGTGGCCGAGGGCGGCAGCATCCTGTTCGTCGGCACCAAGAAGCAGGCCCAGGAGGCCATCGCCGAGCAGGCGACCCGGGTCGGCCAGCCGTACGTCAACCACCGCTGGCTCGGCGGCATGCTGACCAACTTCCAGACGGTGTACAAGCGGCTGCAGCGGATGAAGGAGCTGGAGGCCCTCGGTGACCTCAGCGGCACCGCTGCCGGCTACACCAAGAAGGAGACCCTTCAGCTCTCCCGCGAGAAGATCAAGCTCACCAAGACCCTCGGTGGTCTGCGGGACATGCAGAAGCTCCCGGCCGCGGTCTGGATCGTCGACACCAAGAAGGAGCACATCGCCGTCGACGAGGCCCGCAAGCTGGGCATCCCGGTGATCGCCGTGCTCGACACCAACTGCGACCCGGACGAGGTCGACTTCCCGATCCCGGGCAACGACGACGCGATCCGCTCGGCCGAGCTGCTGACCCGGGTCGTGGCCGCCGCCGTCGCCGACGGCCTGATCGCCCGTTCCGGCCGTCGCCGTGGTGGCGACGAGAAGCCGGAGGCCGGTGTCGCCACCGACGAGCCGCTGGCCGAGTGGGAGCGCGAGCTGCTCGAGGAGCCCAAGAAGGCTGACGAGGAGCCCGCCGCCGCCACCGAGCCGGCCCCCGAGCAGCCGGCTGCCGTTTCCGGTCAGTGATCCCGCCGCCGTCCGGTCACCGTCGATTCGCTGATGGTGACCGGCGGCGACCAGGTCGGCACGAACTTCCCGAATCCGGGTAACCGGCACCTCAGACCATCCCATCGCAATCTCAACACCGAAGAGAGAGCCATGTCCCAGATCACCGCCGCGGACGTCAAGAAGCTCCGCGACCTGACCGGCGCCGGCATGATGGACAGCAAGAAGGCCCTGACCGAGGCCGAGGGCGACTTCGACAAGGCCGTCGAGATCTTGCGCGTCAAGGGCGCCAAGGATGTCGGCAAGCGGGCCGGTCGTACCGCCGCCAACGGGCTGATCGCCCACGCTGGCCAGGCCCTGCTCGAGTTCAACTGCGAGACCGACTTCGTCGCCAAGAACGACGCCTTCATCGCTCTGGCCCAGCAGCTGGTCGAGCACGGTGAGCGTTCCGGCGTGAGCAACGCCGAGGAACTGCTGGCCAGCGAGATCGACGGCCGTCCGGTCGCCGACCTGGTCCAGGAGCAGTCGGCCAAGATCGGCGAGAAGCTGGTGCTGAACCGCTTCGCCAAGCTCGACGGCACGGTCGCGGTCTACCTGCACCGTAAGGCCCAGGACCTGCCCCCGGCGGTCGGCGTGATGGTGCAGTACACCGGCAAGACCGACGAGGCCGCCGACGCCGACGCCCGCGCCGCTGCCATGCAGATCGCCGCGATGCGTCCGCAGTACCTCACCCGTGACGAGGTGCCGGCCGAGGTCGTCGAGTCCGAGCGGCGCATCGCCGAGCAGACCGCCCGGGAGGAGAACAAGCCCGAGGCGGCCCTGCCGAAGATCGTCGAGGGTCGGGTGAACTCCTTCTTCAAGGACTTCGTCCTGCTGGAGCAGTCCTCGGTCACCGACAACAAGAAGACCGTGAAGCAGGTGCTGGCCGAGGCCGGCATCGAGGTCACCCGCTTCGTGCGGTTCGAGGTCGGCCAGGCCTGAGCCGCCGTCGGGCGCCCTGCGCCCGTGGGCTGAGCAACGACACGACGAGGAGGCCGCCGGTGTACGCGACAGGCACCGCGGCCTCCTCGTCCCATAAGGTCGACAGCGGCAGATATGCACCCGGTGTACCGGTGGGGGAAGGACGGGCGGATGACGCAGGTTGTGAGTGATCGGACGCTGGCGGCGGACGACCCTACGGCGCCACCGCCCGGCCGGTCCCGTCGGGTGGTGTTGAAGCTTTCCGGCGAGGTGTTCGGTGGTGGCGCGATCGGCGTCGACCCGGACGTCGTACAGGCCATCGCCCGGCAGATCGCCACGGTGGTACGGCGCGGGGTGCAGGTTTCCGTGGTGGTCGGCGGCGGCAACTTCTTCCGGGGTGCGGAACTCCAGAAGCGGGGCATGGACCGGGCCCGGGCGGACTACATGGGCATGCTCGGCACCGTGATGAACTGCCTGGCCCTGCAGGACTTCCTGGAGAAGGAAGGCATCGAGACCCGGGTCCAGAGTGCGATCACGATGGCCCAGGTCGCCGAGCCGTACATCCCCCTGCGGGCGATCCGGCATCTGGAGAAGGGCCGGGTGGTCATCTTCGGCGCCGGGGCGGGAATGCCGTACTTCTCCACGGACACGGTGGCCGCCCAGCGCGCGTTGGAGATCCACGCGGACGTGGTGCTGATGAGCAAGAACGGCGTGGACGGGGTCTACACCGCCGACCCGCGGGTCGACCCGACCGCCAGCAAGTTCGACTCGATCACCTTCTCCGAGGTGCTGCGCCGCAACCTGCGGGTCGCCGATGCCGCCGCTTTCAGCCTCTGCATGGAGAACGGCCTGCCGATGCTGGTCTTCGGCGCCCAGGGGGACGACACCATCGTCCGAGCGGTGGGCGGCGAGAAGATCGGCACGCTGATCACCACCTGAAGCGACCGTCGATCTGATCTCGACGGCCCCGGTGACCGACAAGCCCCACGACGAGCACAAGAAGGAGGCGAGGAGAACGGTGATCGACGACACCCTCCTCGAGGCCGAGGAGAAGATGGAGCGTGCGGTCGAGCACGCCAAGGAGGAGTTCGGTGCCATCCGCACCGGCCGCGCCACTCCGGCCATGTTCTCCAAGGTCATCATCGACTACTACGGCACCCCGACCCCGCTGACCCAGATGGCGTCGGTGGCCGTCCCGGAGCCGCGGATGGCCATCATCAAGCCGTACGACAACTCGCAGCTCAATGCCATGGAGAAGGCGATCCGCGACTCGGATCTCGGGGTCAACCCGAACAACGAGGGCAACCAGCTGCGCATCCTGCTCCCGCAGATGACCGAGGAGCGCCGCCGCGACATGATCAAGGTCGCCCGGCACAAGGGTGAGGAAGCCAAGGTCGCCATCCGCAACATCCGCCGCAAGGGCAAGGAAGAGCTGGACCGGCTCGTCAAGGACGGCGAGGTCGGCGAGGACGACGGCCGCCGCGCGGAGAAGGAACTGGACGACCTGACCCAGCGGTACGTCGGGCACGTCGATGAACTGGTCAAGCACAAGGAGACCGAACTCCTGGAGGTCTGAGCGCGCACCCGGTCGCTGGTGCCCGGCCCGTCCGCCTGGCCGCCCCCGCCAGGTTGGTCCGGAGGTTCTCGTCATCGCCGATGGAGGCGACGGCGCCAACCTCATGATCAACCCGGTGGGGGTCGAGGGCGGGTGCGGGCTGCGGAGCGGACAGGTGCAGTAGGCTCGGCAGGATTCCCAGTGATCCGGGCATACCAGGATGGGGATCGGTCAACCGACTGGCCGGCAAATCAGACGGAGCGCCTCGCGCGGGTAGGGGAATGGCAGTGGTTGTGCGGCAAGTGGTGGATTCCGTCCCGCTCTCGTCCGGTGCGTGATGTCCCACCTCGACCCCTACGGTGGTGCCGAGGCCCGTGGCTGGGATCGGCCGGACCAACCCACCCAACTGCCCTGGCCTGAACCGGATCTCGACCCCGGCACCGGCCCCTGGGCCGGTCAGCCGCAGGTCGGCGCCGAACGGTACGCCACCCCGACCGCCCAGTTCGAACCGGTGCCCGGCACCGCCGGCCTCCTCGGCCACGAGGAGGCCCCGACCGGGCAGATCGAGCGGGTCCCGGCCGGTGTCGGCCTCGATCACGAGGACGCGCCGACCGCCCAGTTCGCCCCGGTGCCCGGGGAGGAACCCGCCGCCGAGCAGTCGCCCTCCGGTAAGCGTCATCGGGGTCGGCGCCGCGCCGGCGGCGGACGGCCGCCCGCCGGGCCACCGGCCCCGAGCCCCGGCCAGCCGCCGTCGACCGGCCGCGCCGGACGGAACCTGCCGGCGGCCATCTCGGTCGGCCTCGGCCTGGGGGCCCTGGTCCTGCTGCCGCTGTTCCTCTACACCCCCTCCTTCCTGCTGGTGCTCGCCGGCGCCTTCGGGGTGGGCATCTGGGAGATGTCCCGCGCGGTACGCCGGGCCCGGGCTGTGGTGCCCCTGGTACCACTGATCGCCGGTGGGGTGCTGACGGTCACCATCGCCTGGTTCGGTGGACTGGACGCCCTGCTGCTCGGGCTGCTGGTCACGATCGCGGGCACCCTCGTCTGGCGGCTCGGGGACGGCCCGGCCAACTTCCGGCGGGACATGACCGCAGCCACCTTGATCGCGGTGTACGTGCCCTTCCTCGGCGGCTTCGCCGCCCTGCTGGCGGCCTCCCCGGACGACGGGGCGTTGCGGGTGCTGGTGACCCTGGTAGCCGTGGTGCTCTCCGACACCGGGGGGTACGCCGCCGGCGCCAACTTCGGCAAGCATCCGATGGCCCCGACGATCAGCCCGAAGAAGTCCTGGGAGGGCTTCCTCGGCTCGGTCAGCGCGGCGGCGCTGGGCAGCGCTGTGCTGCTCTGGCTGCTGTTCGACGTGGCCCCGTGGTGGGGAGCGGTGTTCGGGGTGGCGGTCTCCGGTGCCGCCGTCCTCGGTGACCTCGCCGAGTCCATGATCAAGCGGGACCTCGGGGTCAAGGACATGAGCAATCTGCTGCCCGGGCACGGCGGCCTGATGGATCGCCTCGACTCGGTGCTGTTCGCCGTGCCGACGGCGTACCTGCTGCTCGTGGTCCTCGTCCCGGCGGTGAGCTGAGGCATGGCTCACGTCGGACCAGCCTTCACGGGTCCGATCCAGGCCCTCTGGCCGGGTGCGTTCCCGGTCGGGCGTGACAGACTGGACAGGTCATGACGAGTCTGCCCCTGATTCCGGTCGACCCGGACGCGCCCGGTGCGCGCCGGGCCTCGATGCCACCGCAACATCTCGCCGACCTCGATCTGGCCGGCCGAAAAGCCCTGGTCACCGACCTGGGTGAGCCGGCCTTCCGGGCCCGGCAGATCTCCACCCACTACTTCGGCCGGCTGGTACGCGACCCGGCCCAGATGACCGACCTGCCGGCGGCCTCCCGCGAGCGGCTGGCCGACCAGCTGCTGCCCAGGCTGCTCAACCCGGTGCGCGAGCTGGCCTGCGACGACGGAGCGACCCGCAAGGCGCTCTGGCGGCTGCACGACGGGTCGCTGGTGGAGAGCGTGCTGATGGGTTACTCCGATCGGGTGACCGTCTGCATCTCCAGCCAGGCTGGCTGCGGGATGGCCTGCCCCTTCTGCGCCACCGGCCAGGCCGGTCTGACCCGCAACCTCTCCACCGCCGAGATCGTCGACCAGGCGGTCTACCTGGCGGGGGTGGCCGCCTCCGGTGTGGTGGCGGGTTCACCGGCCAGGTTGTCGCATGTCGTCTTCATGGGCATGGGCGAGCCGCTGGCCAACTACAACCGGGTGGTGGCCGCGATCCGTCGGCTGGTCGCACCGGCCCCCGAGGGCCTGGGGTTGTCGCAGCGGCACATCACCGTTTCCACGGTCGGCCTGGTGCCGGCCATCCACCGACTGGCCAGCGAAGACCTCTCGGTGACTCTTGCGTTGTCGCTGCACGCCCCCGATGATGAGCTGCGCGACGAACTTGTGCCGGTCAACCAGCGCTGGAAGGTGTCCGAGGTGCTGGACGCCGCCTGGACGTACGCGGCTCGCACGGGGCGTCGTGTGTCGATCGAATACGCGATGATCAAGGACGTGAACGACCAGCCGTGGCGAGCCGACCTGCTCGGGCGGTTGCTGGCCGGCAAGCTGGCCCACGTGAACCTGATCCCACTCAATCCGACTCCGGGCAGCCGCTGGGACGCCAGCCCGAAGCCGGTGGAGCGGGAGTTCGTCCGGCGGTTGCGCGACGCCGGGGTGTCCACCACCGTTCGGGACACCCGAGGTCGCGAGATCGACGGGGCGTGTGGGCAGCTGGCCGCCGCGGAGGACATGGGCACGGACCCGGCCGGGAACCTGCCGGCATGACCGGGCGTGGCGAACGAGACCAGGAGACATAGTGGCGAGTCAGGGTCAGCGTTTCCGGCGTAAGGCGCTCCGCCGGGGATACAAGGTTGACGAGGTGGACACTTTCCTGGACCGGGTCGAGGCGACCCTCGCCGGCCAGCCGGTGGGGGCACCGGTGACCTCGCAGGAAGTCCACGACGTCGTCTTCCGGGTTCGCTTCAACGGCTACGACGAGTGGCAGGTCGACCTGCACCTCGACCGGGTCGAGCGACAGCTGGCCGAGCTTGAGGAACGGGGCACCGGCCGGGCCGGTGGCGAGGCCCGGATGAGCCCGCCGGACCGGATGGGTCCGCCCATGCGCGAGGACCGGGGCATGGCCGCGATGCCCCAGCCGCCGATGCCACCCCGACCGATGCCGGCCCAGGCCGGCCCGTACAACCGCTATGACGAGCCCACCGGTGCGTTCGCCGGAGGGTACGACGCACCTCGCGGCGGCTACGACGCGCCGCGCGGCCCGGGTGGGCCGATGGGACCGGGTGCCCCCGGAGGTCCCGGCCCGATGGGTCACGGCGCCCCGCCTCGCGGCCTGCCGGCCGGGCCGGGCGGCTATGGCCCACCGGATCGGGCGGACAGCTACGGCCCCCCGGACAGCTACGGGCCGCCGGATCGGGCGGAGAAGTACGGTCTGCCGGAGCGGCCGGGCGGCTACGGGCCCCCGGACGGGCCGGGCGGTTACGGTCCGCCGGACGAGCCGCGCTTCGACGGCTTCGAAGCGGGCCGACGCGCCCGTACGGACATGACCGCGGAGATCCGCATGTCGGACCGTGACCTGCGGCGCGGCCCGGCAGGCCCCCCTGCGGTGCCGCAACAGGCCCTGGGCGGCCCCTCGATGGCGGGACCCTCGGGACCCCCGGCGGGCGGCCCGCCGATGGCCGGCCCTCCCGGCAGCGATCTCTACCAGGTGGACCAGATCCGGCGCAGTTTCCAGGTGCGTCGCTTCGGCAGCGGGTACGACCCCGACCAGGTCGACCGCTTCTTCGACACCCTCCTGGGCGGGATGGCCGGACGTAACCCGATGCCGATCAACCCGAAGGACCTGGACACGCTGCGCTTCGGCCTGGTGCAGGGTGGCTACTTCGAGGCGGAGGTCGACGCCGCCCTCAAGGACGTGCAGAACATCCTGTTCGGCCGCTGAACCGGTACGGACGAATCGGGCCCGCCCTCCGATCTCGGAGGCGGGCCCAACTCGTGTCTGCATAAGGCGGCCGTACCGGCCTGGGTCACCCGGTCGCCCCACTCCCGCAGCAGCCGACGGCACCCGGCAGCGCCTCGACGGGCGGCGCCGGGTGATGCCGGCGGGCGGCTGGGGTCAGGAACGCAGGCCGTTGCGGCGCAGTACGGCGTCGCCGGCCACGATGAGCAGCAGGAGGGCGGCCAGGCCGATCAGCCACAGGTCCTCGACCCTGCCCTCGTGGTTGCCGCAGAGCATCGCCAGCAGCGCGAACGCGGTGAGGATCGCGCCGATCCGCCCGGCCTTGCGGTGCCCAGGCTTGTGCTGGTCTGGCGACGTTACCGGCTCGCTTCCTGCCACTGGTCGGTCCTTCCCTCGCGATCGGATCTCCGGTTAGTCTGGCACGCCCGCTGGCGGCCCTGGCGCAGGGTCCGGCCGATAGAGAAAAGATCACCCGGGACGGCCCGGCGTGACGCACCGAACGGGCCGGTCCGAAAGCGAGCGCACGGGCCGAAGGGCCCGTCTTCGGTGGGTCGGGGGGGGGGGGGACTACCGGTGTCGAGGGACGGGGAGCACGCTACCTCCGGTAGCGTTTCGGCGTACGCCTTGATTTGTCTTCTTGAGGGGGAACTGCGGTGCGAGTGACCGGTACCGGGCACGCGAGCATGCGGATCGACACGGGGGCGGGCAGCATCCTGTGCGACCCGTGGGTCAATCCGGCCTACTTCGCCTCCTGGTTCCCGTTCCCGGACAACTCCCAGCTCGACTGGGAGACCCTCGGCGACGTCGACTACCTGTACGTCTCCCACCTGCACCGGGACCACTTCGACGCGGCGCACCTGAAGCGGTACGTGTCGAAGAAGGCGACCGTGCTGCTGCCGGAGTTCCCCACCTCGGAGATGGAGGACGAGTTCCGCGAGCTGGGCTTCACGAAGTTCCTGAAGACCCGCAACGAGGAGGTCGTCGAGCTGGACGGCGGCCTGAAGATCATGATCCAGGCGCTGACCAGCCCGACCGACGGCCCGATCGGTGACTCGTCGCTGTGGGTGGAGTACGACGGGGTCCGGCTGCTCAACCAGAACGACGCCCGCCCCACCGACCTGAGCACCTTCGCCGAGCTGGGCCATGTGCACGCCCACATGCTCCAGTTCTCCGGGGCGATCTGGTACCCGATGGTCTACGAGCTGCCGCAGTCGGCGAAGACCGCCTTCGGCAAGCAGAAGCGGGACCGGCAGTTCGACCGCACCTGGCGCTACATCGACGACCTGAAGGCCGACCATGTCTTCCCGATCGCCGGCCCGCCCTGCTTCCTCGACGACGAGCTGTGGCAGTTCAACGACATCTTCGGCGACGAGGGGAACATCTTCCCCGACCAGTCGGTCTTCCTGACCGAGTACGCCAAGGTCGGCGGCACCAACGGCATCGTGCTGCTGCCGGGCAGCGTCTCCGAGGTCACCACCTCCGGGGCGAGCACGAGGCACCCGGTGCCGGTGGAGGAGTTCTTCGCCAACAAGGTGGCCCACCTGGAGGAGATGCGCGAGCGCAAGCGCCCGATCATCGAGGCGGAGAAGGCCTCCTGGCGGCACCCCGAGATCGACGTGCTCAAGGAGCTGAAGCAGCGCATCGAGCCGCTGCTCGACGAGTCGATCTACCTGGCCAAGGGGGTGGGCGGCCCGGTCCGCTTCGACCTGGTCGGCTACGACGGCGAAAGCGTCGAGTCCATCGTGGTGGACTTCCCGGGCAAGCAGGTGCGGCCGTACGCCGACGAGAAGGTGCGCTACCGGTTCCGTACCGAGCGGGCGCTGATCGAGCACCTGCTGCACATCGGCGAGGTGGACTGGGTCAACTCCCTCTTCCTGTCCTGCCGGTTCTCCGCCGCCCGCATCGGCCAGTACAACGAGTTCGTGTACGCCTTCTTCAAGTGCCTGTCCACCGAGCGCCTCCAGTACGCCGAGGGCTGGTACGACGAGCACGAGCGGGCCGTCGACGCCGAGGACATCACCCTGGGCGACTGGGTGGTGCAGCGCCGCTGCCCGCACCTGAAGGCGGACCTCAGCCGGTTCGGCATCGTCGACGGCGACCAGTTGACCTGCCAGCTGCACGGCTGGCGCTTCGACCTGCCCAGCGGCCGGTGCCTGACCAGTGTCGGCCACAAGGTCCGGGCCCACCGGGTAGGCGAGGAGACCGAGGTGGCCCAGCCGACGAGCTGAGCCGCCTGCCTGAGGTGTTAAGAAGGGGCCCCTTTACTACGCGAGACGTTAATAAGGTGCCCTTCCTTACACCTCATACCGTGCGGCCGAGGTCGGCGAGGATGCGGCGGGCGGCGTTGTGGCCGGCGGCGCCGATCACGCTGCCCGCCGGGTGACACCCGGCGCTGCCCGCGTACAGCCCGTCGACCCCGGTGGCGTACGGCATGCGGTCGGTAAACGAGACCGTGTTGTCGACATGGTGGATGTGTCCGCCGGTGATGCCGAAGTGTTCCTCGATGCCGGGCGGGGGCAGCGGCACTGCGTCGGCGATCAGGTCACCGGTGCCGGGGGCGTACCGTTCGCAGATGCCCACCAGTTGGTCGACGTAGCCGGGCAGCGCCGCCTCCCAGGTGGTGCCGGCCAGGTCGTACGGCACCGACTGGACGAACAGGGCCGAGGAGTGGTGCCCGGCCGGGTCGGCCAGCGAGGGGTCGACCGTGGTGTGCAGGTACCACTCGATGGTCGGCTCCGCCGGCAGCCGTCCGGCCCGCACCTCGGCCCACATCCCCCGCAGCGCTGCCATCGGGGACTCGCCGCCTGCGGTCAGTGACGCCGAGCCGGGCAGCAGGTGGATGGTGGAGCCGAAGGGGCTCGGGGCCTCCGGTGGCAGGCAGGAGAACCGGGGCAGGTCGCGCAGGGCCAGGTTGAGCTTGAGGGTGGTGCCGGTGCGCCGGACCGCCGTCATCCGTTCGGTCAGCTCGGTCGGCAGCGCCCCGTCGGGCACCAGCTCCATCAGCCGGTACGGGTCGCAGGCGCCGAGCACCACCTCGGCGGCGATCTCGCGGCCGTCGGCGAGCACCACCCCGCTGGCGGCACCGCCGTCCAGGGTGATCGCGGTGACCGGGGCGCCGGTGAGGATCCGGGCACCGGCCGCACGGGCCGCCTCGGCGAAGGTGCCCGAGACCGTACCCATGCCGCCCTCGACGATCATCCAGGTGCCGTCGGCACCGGGCAGCCGGCACATGTTGTGCACCAGGAAGTTGTGCCCGGTGCCGGGGTCGTCCGGGCCGGCGTTGAGCCCGGACAGGCCGTCGGTGACCGCGTACATGCTGACCAGCAGTTCGGAGCGGAACTCGAAGCGGGCCAGGTAGTCGGCGACCGAACCACGCACCAGGTCGACGAAGACCTGCTGAAGTTCGGGGCGGACGTAGCGCTGTGCGGTCTCCTCGACGGCGAGCGGCTCGGCCAGCCAGGCCGGCGCGAGATCGGCCCGCAGCGCGGCCAGTTCGGCCTGCAGCGCGTCGTCGGCGGCCACATCGGCCGGGGAGAAGAACTCGGCCAACTGCGCCCGAGTGGCCGCCGCGTCCGTGCCGAACAGCAGGTACGGCGACCCGACCCCACCCGGAGTAGGCAGAAAGTAGTGCGGATCCCGCCGCAACACCGGCAGTCGCACGTCAAGCGCCGCCAACAACTCCGGCGGCATCAACCCCAGCAAGTAGGACCCAGTGGAATGCCGCAACCCCGGCACCCGGGGGAACGGGTTCTCCGTACGAGTAGCCCCACCCACCACCCCAGCACCCTCAACCACCACCACATCCAGCCCCGCCCGCGCCAACAAGATCGCGGAAACCAACCCGTTGTGCCCCGCCCCCACCACCACCACATCAACCCGCATCACCATCCCCCCACCCTAACCACCCCACCCCCACCCCTGCCCTGACCTGCGTTGATCATGAGGTTAGCGGCACTTGTGGATCTTCAGAGTGCCGCCAACCTCATGATCAACGCAGGTCAGGGGCGCGCCTCACGGCGGGTGCGCCAGTTGGCCAGGGCGAGGGTGGCGGAGTAGCCGGCCAGGACTATGACGTGGAAGAGGTAGAGCCAGAGGAGGATGGCTACGGCGGCGCCTACCTCGTCCAGGCCACCGAAGGGGAGGCCCAGGTCCAGGGGGAGGGAGGCGAACAGGACGAAGCCGTGCAGGAAGCCGGAGAGGTTCGCCGCGGTGAACGACCCCACCAGCAGGGTCGACAGCCAGTCCGGCGAGGCGGGGCCGACGACCCGGAAGACCCAGAGCAGCACCGGGGTGAGCACCAGCCACACGGCCAGGAAGGAGAGCACCACCCCTAGGGCGCCCGCCCAGCCGCCCCGGCGGACCAGGCCGGTGGTGGTCGGCAGGGCCAGCAGGATGGCCAGCAGCAGCGCCGGGGCCGGCGCGAGCAGGGGCAGCAGCAACAGTCGTCCCCGCCAGCCGACCAGGTGCTCGTCCGAGCGGGGGGCGGCGACCGACACGAAGGCCCGGCGCAGCCCTTCGCCGTACAGCGAGGCGGGCAGCACCGCGGCCAGGGCCAGCCAGGGGGTCAGGCCCACCCCGGCCTCGACCAGGGCGGCCACCGCGTGCGGGGCACCGATCGCGTCCGGCAGGGCCTCCACGGCGTACCCGGTGAGTCGCCGGACCTGTTCGGCCCCCGCCAGCAGGGAGGTCAGCCAGATGGCCAGCAGGGCCACCGGCACCACGGCGATCCCACCGTAGAAGGTGATCGCGGCGGCGTGCAGTGACAGGTCCCGTCCGCGTACCGGCCGGAAGGCGGCCTGGGTGATCCGCCTCGTCCGTCGCCATGCTGCACCCATCACACCTCTGTTCCCCGTACCGACTGCGGCCACGCCTGGGCTGGCCTTCCCCCGGCCGGCGGTTCTGGGGGTGGGCGGCGACGTAGGATCGCCAGCCATGACCGTAGCCAGCACCGACCGGCTGGTCCTGCGAGAGTGGACCGACGCGCCGACCGACCTCACCCGGATCTTCGAGATCTACTCCCGGGAGGATGTGATGCGCTGGCTGGGCGGGGGAGCGGGACGGCTGCTCGAACCGGAGCAGGCCGCCGAGCGGCTGGTCACCTGGCGGCAGCGCTACGCCCCGCACCACGGGCGGTACGGTCTCTGGGCGATCGAGGTACGCGAGACCGGCAAGGTGGTGGGCAGCGTACTGCTCAAGCCGTTGCCCGGTGCGGACGGCCACACCCCTACCGAGGACATCGAGGTGGGGTGGCATCTGCACCCCGACTCCTGGGGGCACGGCTACGCCACCGAGGCGGCCCGGGCCGTGCTGGCCCGCGAGTTCGCCACCGGCAACCCCCAGGTGTACGCGGTGGTCATGCCGGGCAACGAGCGATCCATGGCGGTCTGTCGACGACTCGGCATGACCTATGTGGGCCGACGCTCCGACTGGTACGGCGGCACCGAGGTGGAGACCTTCCTCCTGACCGCTGAGTAGGTAACCAGCACCCCTCAGGCTATCGACTTGAGCTGTCGTCGCTGGTAGAACAGCCATTCAACGGCGTTGGCGATCAAGAGTCGCCACCTGCCCCCTCCTCGAAGCGAGGTATCTGCGTGGCTGTACGACGACCATTGATGGCTCTCCTTGCGGCGGTCCTCCTCTTCGGACCGGCATCCGCCGCCGTGGCAGCACCCCCTGACCCGGGAGAGCGCGGCCCGGCCGCTGCCTCGCCGCGCGGCCAGTCCGACACCGAACTGCCCTTCGGCGTCGGGCCTGGCAAGCGCGGACGCTCCGCCGACGCTCCCGGCCGGAAGCCCGGCCAGCCGGCCGCGACGGCGAAACTGCCCGGCAAACCGCGTAACGATGTCATCGCCGACGTGCCGGTGGATCTGACCGACGCGTCGATTCCGCTCAACCTCATCCCGTACCACGACATCCCGGCTGCCCTGCGCAACCTGCAGCGCAGCAACCGGATCAACGTGGAGGTGATCGGCCAGTCCGTGCTCGGCCGGGACCTGCACCTGGTGGTGGCCACCGCACCGATGAGCGACGCCCAGTGGAAGACCTGGCAGCAGCTGTCGGACCTGCGGATCAGCGACCCCCACGCGGCCCAGGCCAAGCTCGCCGCCGGTGGGTACGCCAACTGGCGCACCCCGCTGTTCGTCAACAACAACATCCACGGCAACGAGTGGGAAGGCACCGACGCCAGCCTCCAGATCCTGCAGGATCTGGCCTTCTCCTCCGACCCGGCGATCGTGGACATGCTCAACAAGCACGTCTTCGCCTTCGTGGTCACCAACAACCCGGACGGCCGGGTGGCCGCTACCCGGGCCAACGCCAACGGCTTCGACATGAACCGTGACTACATCACGGCCTCGCAGCCGGAGGTCCGCGCGGTGCGGGCCCAACTGGTCCGCTACAGCCCGTTGACCATGTTGGACATCCACGGGTACGTCAACTGCACCCTGATCGAGCCGACCACCGGCCCGCACGGTGACAACTACGAGTACGACCTGTACATCAAGCACGCCCTGCGCAACGCCCTGTCCATGGAGCAGGCCGTGCTGGCCACCGGGGAGAACCGGGCCAGCTGCACCAACTCCGACGGCACCCGGCGCAACGACATTCCGTTCCGGGACCGCACCCAGGGCTGGGACGACTGGCCGCCGATCTTCACCCCGATGTACGCGATGTACCACGGCGCCATCGGCCACACCATCGAGGTGCCGCTGAACCCCCGGGGCAACCTGACCGTCGCCGAGCGCCACGAGCGCACCCGGATCAACACCGCGGTGGCCGCCGCCACCATCCGGGGCAACTTCGAGTACGCCACCCAGAACCGTGAGGAGCTGCTCGCCAACCAGCTGGAGTGGTTCCGCCGTGGGGTGGACGGTGAGTCGACCCGGCCGATCGACGACCCGCTGGCCATCTCCCTGGCCCGCGGCGACAACGTCAAGACCCACCTGCAGGACTTCGCCCGGGCGTACGTCATCCCGGCCGGTAAGGACCAGCGCAGCGCCACTGCGGCGGCCCGGCTGGTGCAGTTCATGCTCGACAACGACCTTGAGGTGCAGCGCGCCAGTCGGCCGTTCAAGCTGGGCCGTACGCACTACGAGGCCGGCACCTACGTCGTCGACATGCGTCAGGCCAAGCGGGGACTGGCCAGCACCCTGCTCGGGGTCGGGCGGGACGTGACCAACGACTTCAACGCCATGTACGACATCTCGGCCTGGAGTCACGGTCACCTGTGGGGCGCCACCGTGCAGCAGGTGGACGGCAACATCAAGCTGGACGACAAGGCGCTGCGTCCGGTGACCGAGGCCCACGCCACCGGTTCCGTGCCGCCGGGCAAGCAGTCCCACTACGGGCTGGTCGTCGACTCCGTGGCCGGCATCCAGGCCGTCAACAAGCTGCTCAACGACGGGGTACGGCTGTCCCGGACCGCCGACGGCACCTTCGTGGTGCCCGGCGACCTGTCCGTGGTCCGTCAGGTCGCCGAGGCGTACGGGGTGGAGTTCATCCGCCTGACCCCGCCGCAGGTCCGCAACACCACCGGAGTGTCGAAGACCCGCCTGGGTGTCGCCGCCAACGGTGGTGAGATCTTCGCCCTGCAGCAGATGGGCTTCCAGCCGATCTCGGTGACCCACACCGCCTTCAACAACGGCACCCTGTCCTTCGCCGACTTCGACGCCTTCTTCGTCTCGACGACGTCGTTCAACCCGTTGAGCCTCAACGCCACCCAGGCCGCCGCCTTCAACCAGTGGCTGGCGAACGGCGGCACCATCGTCGGGCGCGGGTCCAGCGGCAAGCAGTTCAACGACCGCGCCGGTCTGCTCGACGTGACCATCGCGGCGGGACGCAGCGACGCCAACGGCATCGTCAAGGTGGTCAACGACCCTGCTTCGCCGATCACCGGTAACGCGCTGCCGACCGCCTTCGTCGACGCGCCGCAGTACTTCACCCGCGTCGGTGACGGCGTCCGTGTCGACCAGCGCCTGGCTGCGGAGGGCTTCTTCCTCGCCGGGCACTGGGGTGGCCAGGAGGCCGCCGCCGGTCACGCGGTGGTGGTCAGCGGCGTGGCGAAGGGGGCGAACGTGACCCTGTTCGGCACCGAGCCGCTGTTCCGGGCCCACCCCGAGGGCCTCTACCCGCAGGTCGCCGCCGCCCTGTGGCAGTAAGCGATCATCCTGGGCAGTTCCCGCCGGCCTCTCGTGTCGGCGGGAACTGCCCAGAGTAATTCTTGGACAGTTCCCGTTAGCGACTAACGAGAACTGTCCAAGATTCGTGCACCCCAGCCCGGTTGATCGTGGGCGGCATGATCTTGGTGGCCCCGCCACCGACCCTTGGAAATGCCAGTTCGAGGCGCGGGCGAGACGGCTCCGTTACCTGTTGAGTCGACTGTGGAGGGCGGCAGCTCACTGGACCACGGGGGAGTGGAACATGGCGGGGTTCCGGCGGGAGGGCGCGGCTGATGCAGCCTGGGTGGAGCACTTCCTGCGCTGGTTGATCCATCCGGTGACGGTGGCGGCCACCGCCTTGCTGATCGTCAACGACCATCTGCTGAAGGCGGTCTTTCCCGGCTGGTTGACCGGCAAACTCAGTGACGTGGCCGGGATGGTGATGACGCCACCCCTGCTGGCCCTGGTGCTGGTCGGTGCCGTTCGACTGTGGGGGTGGTGCAGACCTGCCCGCCGGCGTACGACCGGGAAACCGCCTCTGCCGGGCGAGGTGCTCGCCGTCGGCGCGATCCTGCTGGTGGGGGTGGGGTTCACGGTGGTGAAGGCCACCGCGACGGGGGCTGCGGTGGCCTCGGCGTGGTGGAGCGTGGTCAACGGCCCGTCCGTGATCCGGGCTGACCTGACGGATCTGCTGGCCCTGCCGGCGCTGGGGCTCGCCTGGTGGACGTGGCGGTCCGCGAGGGCCCGGCCGACCCTTGCCGGTTGGCTGCGGATGGTCGCGGTGCTCGTGGTGTTGCCGATCGCCGGACTGGGCGTCGCGGCCACCTCCGCCCCGCAGCACGACGACGCGATCGTCCTGTACGAGTGGCGCGGTGGGGTGGTCGGCGGGAACGGTAACGCCTACCACGGTGACCGGGAGCCCGACTGGTGGGACATCAGCCCGGATGACGGACTGACCTTCACGGCTCTCAAGGGTGCCGATCTCGAACTGTTCCGTAGGCAGGCCCCGCCCGCCGCCTCCGGGCTGGACTGCTCGGCACGGGAGCCCACGCACTGCTTCCGGGTCGTACCGGGTCGGTTGGCGGTGCAGGAGAGCCGCGACGGTGGGGCGACCTGGCGGCCGGCCTGGCAGGTCGACGAGGACGCACGGGCCCGACTCGGCCTGCGGATGTCCGGCTTGAAGGACCCCGATGAGTACCTGTCGTCCCGTGCCCTGCTGGTGCGGGACCAGGCCGACGGCGGGGTGGTGGTGCTGGTGGCGAACGGCCGGGACGGCTACGCCCGCCGCGACTCCGCCGGCCGCTGGGAACGGATCGGCTTCGGCACCACGGTCGGTGACACCTACCGGATCGAAGCCTCCGCGACGGCGATCCCGAGCGTCACCGAGGCGACCGCGATCGCCGGTCGGCGGGTGGCCCTTCCCCTGTCCGTGGCCGTCGGCAGCTTCGTGGCTCTGGTCGGCTGCGCCGCCCGGCTGGTACGACGCGCCGGCCGACAGCGGGCCGCGCTGGTCGTCGTCGCCGGCCTGATGAGCCTGACAGGACTTGTCATGTTCGTGGAGTACGCGCTGACCGGAACGAACTCGGGTGATCCCCTGGGAACGGTCTTCACCCTGGGCGCAGCTTCCGGTTTGTCGGTGCTGCCGGCCGCTGCCCTGGTGTACACCGTCGCCGTCAGCAGGATGGCGCCGGGCCTGGCCCGGCGGTCCTGCCTGGCGGGTCTGCTCGCCGGTGGGCTGATCTGGCTGCCGTACCTGCTGCGGCTGCTGACGAACTGGCCGCAGCAGCAGGTGCTCACCGAAATCGTGGTGCTCCTGGCGGCGGGTGTGGCGTTGCTCAGCATCCCGGTGGGGATTCGCCACAGCGCCCGTCTCCTCGACCAACCGGTGCCTGCGATGCCTGCGACTGGCGGCGGAGCGGAGCAGGGCGAGGGCTAGTCGTATCAGTGGTGGCCGCTCTGCACCGGCCGGGGAAACGGTGTTGCGGCCAGGTCGGCGGTAATTACGATCATGGTTCATGACGATCGTGACCACCGAGCGGCTACTCGTGCGGGACTGGACCGATGGGCCGGCGGATCTGGCCCGGCTGTTCGAGATCTACTCCCGGCCGGAGATCGCTCAGTGGCTCGGTGACGCCTCGGGGCTCCCGTTGACGGATCCGGCGCAGGCGGTCGAGCGGCTGGCGAGATGGCGTCGGCGGCACGCAGAGCACGGCAACCGGTACGGCACCTGGGCGATCGAGGTGCGAGAGACCGGTGTGGTGGTCGGTACGGTGATGATCAAGCCGATGCCGGGGCGCGACGAGCAGGTGCTCACCGATGACATCGAGGTGGGCTGGCACCTGCACCCGCAGGCCTGGGGCAACGGGTACGCCACCGAAGCCGCTCGCGCCTGCATGGAACGGGAGTTCGCCACCGGGACACCGCTGATCCACGCGGTGGTCGCCCCGGGCAACGCCGCCTCGATGGCGGTGGCCCGCCGGCTCGGCATGACATCCGTCGGTCGCCGCAGCGACTGGTACGGCGGCGCGGAGTTGGAGACCTTCATCCTGGCCCGCCCGGCGTGACCCGACCACCCGGCACCGGTGAGCCGATCGCGGCCCCTGTGTCGATGGCTCCTGTGTCGGTCGCGGAGGCCGAGCGTATCCAGGAACAGTTGCGGCAGCGTCTCGACCTGCACGAACACCTGACCACCGCGCCACGACTCGTGGCTGGCGTCGACGTCTCGTACGACAGATCGTCGCCGCGTGTCACGGCCGCCGCGGTGGTGTTCGACCTGGCCACCGGCGTCGAGGTGGAATCGGTCGTCGTGCCCGGCGAGGTGACGTTTCCGTACGTTCCCGGGCTGCTGGCGTTTCGCGAGGTGCCGATCCTGCTGACGGCGCTCGACCGGCTCGCTACCCCGCCCGACCTGGTGGTGTGCGACGGGTACGGCATCGCCCATCCCCGACGCTTCGGGCTGGCCTGTCACCTGGGCGTGGTCACCGGGCTGCCGACCTTCGGGGTGGCGAAGACCCCCTTCGTCGCCGGGTACGACGAGCCGGGCGGAAGCCGGGGCGACTGGTCGCCGCTGCGGGCCGACGGCGAGGTGCTGGGCCGGGTGCTGCGTACGCAGACCGGAGTCAAGCCGGTGTTCGTGTCGGTGGGCCACCGCACCACCCTCGACCAGGCGACCGCCCTGACCCTCGACCTGAGCCCGCGCTACCGACTCCCGGAGGTCATCCGCCGAGCCGACTTCCTCTCCCGCGAAGCCCTCCGCAGGGTCCGTCGTGGTCGTTAGGGCGGTGGCAGCGGCCAGGCTCGTCGAGTGGGGCGTCGCACCAGATTCGGGTACGCAGGCTTTGGTGGTCTTCTTCGCTGAGGGTGGTTTCGCCGAAGTCGATGACCGTCAGGTGGCCGAGTGAGTCGCGCAGCGCGACGGCTAGGGCGGTGGCCTGGTCGAGGCTGGTCAGGGTGGTGGGCAGGTGGATGATCCAGCGGGCTGCACTCATCACGACTCCCGGCGGTGGTGGCGGTGGGCGGCCTGGCGGGACTGCCACTGTCGTAGTGCCTGCCGGATGCGTTCGGCTTCGGTGTTGGCGGTGGTCAGTTCGCGGTGCAGACGTTCCATCTCCTCGGCGAGCCGGTCGAGGTAGGCGTACACCTGGGTGGGGTCGAGGCCGCGTAGCCGGGTGTCGAAACTGGCGGCGCGGACGTGCTGGGGGAGTGGGCGCTGGCCGGACAGGTAGATCATGGGCGGGCGGCTTCCTGCTCGGCGAGCATCGTGGTGATCTGCTGGTCGGTGAGGCCGCGTTGGGTGAGGACCCGGCGGCCCCAGCGGTGCAGCCGGCAGGGATGTGGTGCCCGGTCGTTGCGGCAGCGCGGGCCGTCGGGCCATTCTTGTGCGGCGTGCACGGTGATCGCGCGGAGCGCAAAGCTCACGTCTTCGGCGGTGATGTGGGGCGGTAGCGGAATATCGCCGAGAACATCATCGAGCGATTCCATGATCCTCCCTATTGGCTGTTGGTGAGGGTGCCGGGGCGGGCGCCGGGATGAGGATTCGGGGAAGGGCACCCGCCCCGGTGACCTGCCAGGGGGATCGGCTGGTCATCCACGATGGTCATTTCACCCTTGGCTTAGCGCAATCTTTTGCGAAAGAATGCGGACCAAGGGATGAGGAGCCTTACGCGACAACAGCGGAGGAGATGACGTGGACGACTCGGGCAGCACCGTCCCGCGTAGGCAACTCGGCAGATATTTGAGAGAACTTCGCGAAAACGCGCATGTAACGGTGGTCGCGGCCGCGAAGGAACTGGAATGGTCGACGCCGCGAATTTGGCGGTACGAAACCGGCCAGGTCCCCATGCACCCGAACGACGTGGAGGCGATGTGCCGGGTGTATCGCGCGACCCCGGAGACCATCCAGACCATGCGTGCCCTGGCCCGGGAAACCAAGGCACACGGCTGGTGGCACAGCTACGGGGAGGTAATCAAGGACTGGTTCAAGCTCTATGTCGGCCTGGAGGCCGCCGCGACCAGAATCCGGAAGTACGAGGGCAACCTGATTCCCGGCCTGTTGCAGACGGTCGAGTACATGGCCGAGGTCATCGCGACGGACCATCCGGACCTGTCCCCGGCGGAGCAGCAGGCCAGGGTGGATGTCCGGCTGCGCCGACAGCGGTTGTTGGCTCGGGCGGTGCCCCGGGCGCCCTACTACGACGTGATTCTCAGCGAGGCGGTGCTGCGTCGGCCGCTGCGTGACCTGTCAGCCATGGCCCGGCAACTCGACGCGCTGATGGTGGCGGGTCGACAGCACAACATCAAGATCCGGGTGCTCCCGTTGGCCGCCGGGCTGTTCCGCTGGGTTGAGACAGGCACCTTCACCATGCTCGACTTCCCGACCGACGTGCGGGAGCCGGAGCCGACCACGATCTACATGGACGGTCCGTGCGGCGCGGTTTACCTTGACAAGCCGCACGAGATCCAGACCTACGAGGATGCTTGGCGTTCGCTCGGCCAGCGGGCGCTCGATGTCGATGACTCCCGTGAGCTGATCACGGCGATCGCGAAGGAGATGACCCATGAAGCGTGACGGGATGTGGCGCACGTCGTCCCGGTCCGGCGGCAACGGTGAATGCGTGGAGGTGGCGGGGTTCGCTGATGCGGTCGGCGTACGCGACAGCAAGGATCGGCAGGGCGCGGAGCTGAGCTTCGGCCCCGAGAGCTGGACCCGGTTCGTCGCCGCCGCCCGCGAGGGCCGATTCGGCGTGCGCGGCTGAGCCCGACGTGACCGAGAGCTGTGGGTGCGTTTCTTGCTGCCCCAACGACAAGAAACGCACCCACAGTCGGCGGCTGACCTGCCGACCGGCTCGGCACCAGGCGTCTGGCCTGGTCAGGCGACCGGAAGACCGAGCTGTTGCGCGACCGCCCTGCCGTCTCGACCGGTGAACGGATCGTAGGGACGCTGCCCGGCGGCGATCTCCGCGTTCAGGGCGAGCAACCGCCGGGCGATCTCGTCCCTGTCCTGCGCGATCGACTTCGGCCAGCCGTAGCAGTCAGCCACCGCCTCATCCAGCTCGCGGTGCAATTTCTTCAGATCCGAGTACGCGCCGTCGTCCACCAGGTTGTAGAGCCGGGTCAGCCCGAACTCCTCGGTGGCGCAGATCTCCTGCCGCCTCGCGATCATGCGTCGGCTCGCCTCAGCCACCCGCTCCCGTTGCTCGTCGGTCACCGGGTACGGCCACGGAAACGGCAGGAACGCCGAAGTGGGGGTGTATCTGATGTCCCGCTTGAGAGTCGAGGACTGGGACCACGCGAAGGCGCTGTGCGTGGAGGACGACAGCACCCCCATCGAGTAGTCGTCATCGAAGGCGAACACGTAGACCAGATCGCTTGGGCAGGTCCACGGCTCGCACCAGGTCAACAGCAGCCGCTTACCAACACGCCCAGCCGCGATGTAGCGGGGCAGGCCGGTCAGCGTAGTACGCATGCCGACAGCGATTTCGCCGAACAACCACCACTTCTCCCGCCGCGATTTTCGGCTGTTGCTGTCGCGCACGGGCTTGACACGTTCCCGTACAAGTCTCAGGGCAGCGGGATACTTCATCGCGGCTTCGAGCGGCCGTTGCGCAAAGTCGATTACCCAACGTCTCGGCCGTTGCCCGGGATCGTCCGCGATATCCTCGCTGACGATGTAGGGGCGGACGACATCCCGGTACCCTGCCTCTCGACGCTGCAACAGCGAGCGCGCCTCCTCGTCGGTGATGATGAAATCACCGACCGGAATTGGCCCTTGGAAACACCGACCCTTGTTGGGCGTCAGCGTCAGCGCCTTGCCAGTCGACGACTCCGGTGCCCTCAACTCGGCCGTGATGCCGGTGACGGCTTCGTTGTCGAGGGTGAACTCGGTGGGCGGCTCGGCGGGTGATTTGACCCAGTTGACCAGGCTGACGTGCACCTTGGCCTCGCCCGGCCAAACCTGGCTGGAGACCGCGTCGGTGATCACGCCGCCGTTGCTGGTGACGTATTCCAGGCTGGCCGAGCGGGCGCGGTTCTGGGCGATCGAGTTGGTGCCGACCAGCCCGGCCCGCTGACCCGGCTTGAGGTGCTGGTGGGCGCGGCGGAACCAGTAGACGCAGAAGTCCTTGATGCCGACCTTGAAGGTATTGGTCAGCCACTTGAGGTAGTCGTCACCGTGCGCGTCCCGCATGAACTGCGAGCCGAGGAAAGGCGGGTTGCCGACGATGCAGTCGGTCTCCGGCCAGGGCACCCGCAGCGCGTCCGCCGTACGGATCGAGCCGAGGCTGACCAGCGGCAGGGCCGGCTCGGCTTCGCCGTACTTTTCGATCATCTGCCGGTGCCCCATCCAGAGGGTGACCCGGGCGACGGCGGTCGCCATCGGCACCACATCGATCCCCTGCATGTTGCGTAGCGGGAAGTAGGGCAGTCCGGTCGGCACGGGCAGGCCCGACTTCTTCGCCAACTCGGTGATCCGCTCCTTGAGCGTGTGCTCCAGATGACGCAGCTCCCGATAGGCGACGTAGAGGAAGTTGCCGCAGCCGCAGGCCGGGTCGAGCACCCGGAACCGACACAGCTCGTCCAGCAGGGCGACGCCCTCGTCCGGGGTGGTCACCGCGTCGATCCGCGACCGCCACGGTTTGACGATGGTCGGCCGGATGATCTTCAGGATGTCGATTTCGTGGGTGTAGTGGGCGCCGAGGGCGCTGCGGTCCGTGCCGAGGAAGCCCTCGATGAGCGACCCGAAGATGGTCGGGTCGACCTTGCGCCAGTTGTACTCGGCGATCCGCAGCAGCTCGGCGGCCTCGTCCTTGGTCAGGTGCACCAGGGCGGGCCGGTCGAAGAGGTCCCCGTTGACGAACTGCGTGCCCTTGAGGACTCCCTGCCGACCGTGGTCATCCGGATCGTTGAGCGAGGTGAAGAGGCCGCCGAGCATGAGGTACGACGACCAGTAGTCGCCAACATCGGTGAGGAACCGCAACGTCCGCTCAGTCGGCCGCCCCTCGATCATGTCGTAGTCCTCGGCGAAGAACAGCCAGACCATCTGGAGGATGAACCGCTGGATCGACTCGGGTGGCGCGGCCTGTCGGCTGAGCAGGCCCTGATAGACGTTCGCCACCGCGATGGCGGCGGTCTTCGTCAGTTCGCGGCTGCTGTGGTGGAACAGCGGCTCGTCCCCGGCGAGCACCATCAGTGACTCGTACCGGTCGGGTAGTTCGGCGAGGTCGAACTCCAGCAGCGGGGCGTTCGGGTACTTCCCCGGCTCCCAGATCTCGAAGCGGTGGAAGGAGCAGAGGACCACGAATTGAGGCGCCGGTTTCCCCGCCGCCACGTCAGCCGAGTTGTGCCAGTAGTCAAGCGCCTGCTTGCGGTGCTGGGCGAGTCGGCCGGTCTCCTTCGGCGCCTTCATCTCCACGATGAGCAGGCCCGGCAGGTGCAGGTCCATGATGCCGGTGGAGGAATGCGCGTCCTCGAAGAGTGCCCCGGCATCCTTACGGTTGCGCCCGTAGCACTCGAACAGCTCGTTGAGGAAGGTCTGCGCTTCGGAGCGTTCGCTGCCCGCGTACGTCTGCCAACGGCCGACGAACTTGATCAGGGCCGCCCGGATCTCCTCACCACTGCGCATGGTCAAAAGAGCTTAGGCGAATCCGCAGAGAAGTAGGCACCCTGAAACAGGTCCTTGCGAGCAATCTCCAGATTCCGGGCCGCCGTATCCAACATCCGAGCCAGATCATCACAGCCGACCGTCATGGAGACGGTGCGCTTCGCCCGCTCAGTCCGTTTGATGGCCTGCTCGATGTTGAGTAGCGCCTCGGAGACCTCGCGGAGCCCCGCCTCCCGGGCAGCCTGTTCAGGAGTGTGGTCAAGATCAGACATGTGTGGTCCTTTCGGCGGCCGGGCAGACCCAGCGTACGGCCTGGTCGGGCCGCTCCGCGATCGCAGCCCGCCGAGGTGCGGGTGCCACAGGCTTGGTCGACATCGCTCTGCCCGACTGTGTCGGACAGGTTGTGCGATGGCGTGCGCTGCGGGCTGTGCTGGCTAGGCTGAGCTGAGCAAGATGTTCCGCTGAGGGGGTGAGCCCGGATGGCCCAGGCCGCGTACGCGCCCGAACCCGCGCCGGACGCCGATGACCGGCCCGCCGGGCCGTCGTTCGACGTGCTGCGGTGGCACGACGAGCCGTGGACCGCTCAGCTCGCCCTCGACCTGTTGCCGGAGACCAACGGCCCCAAGGTTGAGGTCCTGAGCGGAAGCGTGATCGTGACACCCCACGCCGGATATGACCACCAGGATGCCGAGCTTGATCTCGCGTACCTGTTGAAGCAGGCTGCCCGGAAGGCCAAGCTGTGGCTCTACGCGGAGGCGAACGTCGTCTCCGGGCAGGATCTCTTCATCCCCGACCTCGTCGTGCTGCGCGTTCCCGGAGGGGGGCGCACGACCATGGACATCAGGCATGCCGTTCTGCTTGGCGAGGTCGTGTCGCCCGGCAACCGGCGTAAGGACATCATCGATCGTCCGCGCGAGTACGGTACGGCCGGCGTGCCCTTCTTCCTCCGGGTCGACCTGCGTAACCGAGTCCCCACCATCGCACTGTTCGAGCTGATCGACGGCGAGTACCGACCGGTGGCCGCCGCTGCGGCCGGAAGCACCTTCGTGATGCGGGAGCCGTTCGAGTTCTCGATCGATCCGGCTGACCTGCTCGGCGAGGAAGCTCCGTTGGAAGAGGAGAACCCTCCGAGCGAGGAGGGCTGACGGTAGCTCCTCCGGTTAACAAGGGGCCCTTCCTCTACCGCAGGCGTTAATAAGGTGCCCTTCCTTCTCGCCCAGCGGGCGTGGGGAAGAATGGCGGCGTGAGTTCCCCCCGTGATCTTGTGCTGTTGGGTTGTACCGGGTCGATCGGTACCCAGGCCATCGACATCGTGCGGCGCAACCCGGACCGGTTCCGGGTGGTGGCGCTGGGTGCCGGTGGCGGCAATGTCGGGCTGCTCGCCGCCCAGGCGCTCGAACTCGGTGTCGAGGCGGTCGGGGTGGCCAAGGCCTCCGCCGCCCAGGATCTTCAGTTGGCCTTCTACGCCGAGGCTAGTCGGCGGGGCTGGGCCTCCGGGGAGTTCAAGCTGCCCAAGATCGTGGCCGGTCCGGACGCGATGACCGAGTTGGCGCAGTGGCCGTGTGATGTCGTACTCAACGGGGTGGTGGGGTCCCTGGGGCTGGCGCCGACCCTGGCCGCGCTGCGGGCCGGGCGTACCCTCGCGTTGGCCAACAAGGAGTCCCTGGTGGCCGGCGGCTCGCTGGTCAAGGCCGCGGTGACGCGGCCGGAGCAGATCGTCCCGGTGGATTCGGAGCACTCGGCGCTCGCGCAGTGCCTGCGCGGTGGCAGCCGGGGTGAGGTACGCCGACTGATCGTCACCGCCAGTGGTGGACCCTTCCGGGGCAGGCGGCGCGAGGAGTTGACCTCCGTCACGCCTGAGCAGGCCCTGGCGCACCCGACGTGGAACATGGGGCCGGTGGTCACGATCAACTCGGCGACCATGGTCAACAAGGCGTTGGAGGTGATCGAGGCGCACGAGCTGTTCGACGTGCCGTACGCCGACATCACCGTGATGGTGCACCCCCAGTCGGTGATCCATTCGATGGTGGAGTTCGTCGACGGGTCCACGATCGCCCAGGCCAGCCCGCCGGACATGCGGCTGCCGATCGCCCTGGGCCTGGGCTGGCCCGACCGGGTGGCCGAGGCCGCCGCCCCGGTCGACTGGACTGCCGCGCACACCTGGGAGTTCGCCCCGCTGGACGACACCGCCTTCCCGGCGGTGGCGCTGGCCAAGGCGGCCGGCGAGGCGGGGCGCTGCCGGCCGGCGATCTACAACGCGGCCAACGAGGAGTGTGTGGCGGCCTTCGTGGCCGGGCGACTGCCCTTCCTCGGCATCGTCGACACGTTACAGCGGGTGTTGGAGGGGGCTCCCGATTTCGGTGAACCGGGTAACGTCGAGGACGTACTCGAAGCCGAGTCGTGGGCCCGCGCGCACGCGCAGGAGATCATCGCTGCTGCGGTGGAAGGAGTTTGATGTCGTTCGCGTTCGGGGTGGCGCTGTTCGCCCTCGGCATCCTCGTCTCGGTCAGCCTGCACGAGGCCGGCCACATGCTCACCGCCAAGGCCTTCGGCATGAAGGTCACCCGCTACTTCGTCGGCTTCGGCCCGACCATCTTCTCCTTCAAGCGGGGCGAGACCGAGTACGGCCTCAAGGGCATCCCCCTCGGTGGCTTCTGCAAGATCGTCGGGATGACCCCGCAGGACGACGACGTCGAACCCGGCGACGAGAAGCGGGCCATGTGGCGCTACCCGGTGTGGAAGCGGACCATCGTGATGTCCGCCGGGTCGATCACCCACTTCGGGTTGGCGATCTTCGCGGCCTGGCTGGCGGCGATGACCTTCGGGCTGCCCAACCCGGACTTCCCGCGGGACGAGCAGCAGATCCGGGCCGAGCCCGCGGTGATCGCCATCCAGGACTGTGTCCTGCCGGACACCACCTACCGGGAGTGCGCCGCAGGTGACGCGGCCAGCCCGGCCGGGGCGGCCGGGCTGCGCAACGGCGACCGGATCACCTCGATCAACGGCACCCCGATCAACAACTACGGCGAGCTGCTGACCACCCTGCGGGCCACCACCCCGGGCAGCACCGCCACCATCGGGTACGAGCGGGACGGCCAGCCGGCCACCACGGAGACCACCCTGGCGACCACCAAGCGCCCGCCGATCGACAACCCGGAGGGTCCGGTCACCGAGGTCTCCGCGCTCGGCGTCGGCCTGGTCCTGAGCACCCCGGGCCTGGTCTCCTACGGCCCGGTGGAGGCCGTCGGCGCGACCAGCACCTTCATCGGCGACATGGCGGTGGCCACCGCCCAGGCCCTGCAGCGCCTGCCGGAGAAGGTCCCCGCCCTGTGGACCGCCATCACCGGTGGGGAACGTGACATCGACACCCCGATCAGCGTGGTCGGCGCCAGCGTGCTCGGCGGCGAGGCCGTCGCCAACAACGCCTGGGAAATCTTCATCATGCTGTTCATCTCGCTGAACTTCTTCATCGGGGTGTTCAACCTGCTGCCGCTGCTGCCCCTGGACGGCGGCCACATCGCCATCGCCTGGTTCGAACGGGCCCGCTCCTGGGTGTACGCGCGGCTGCGCCGCCCCGACCCGGGCCGTGTCGACTACTTCAAACTGATGCCCTTCACGTACGTGGTGATCCTGATCGGTGGGGTGTTCACCCTGCTCACGATCACCGCGGACGTCGTCAACCCGATCACCCTCTTCCCAAGGTGAGTGCCTGAAGTGACCGCTGTCCGCCTCGGTATGCCCGCCGTACCGCCGCCGCCGCTGGCCCCCCGCCGGGCCAGTCGCCAGATCATGGTCGGTTCGGTGCCGGTCGGTGGGGGTGCCCCGGTCTCCGTGCAGTCGATGACCACCACCCTGACCGCCGACGTCAACGCCACTCTCCAGCAGATCGCCGAGCTGACCGCCTCCGGCTGCCAGATCGTCCGGGTGGCGGTGCCCAGCCAGGACGACGTGGAGGCCCTGCCGGCGATCGCCCGCAAGTCGCAGATCCCGGTCATCGCCGACATCCACTTCCAGCCGAAGTACGTCTTCGCCGCGATCGACGCCGGCTGCGCGGCGGTACGGGTCAACCCGGGCAACATCCGGCAGTTCGACGACAAGGTCAAGGAGATCGCGGCAGCGGCCTCCGCCGCCGGTACCCCGATCCGGATCGGGGTCAACGCCGGCTCCCTGGACAAGCGGCTGCTCGCCAAGTACGGCAAGGCCACCGCCGAGGCCCTGGTCGAGTCGGCGCTGTGGGAGTGCTCCCTGTTCGAGGAGCACGGCTTCCGGGACATCAAGATCTCGGTCAAGCACAACGACCCCGTGGTGATGATCCGGGCCTACCGCCAGCTAGCCGAGCAGTGCGACTACCCCCTGCACCTGGGGGTCACCGAGGCCGGCCCCGCCTTCCAGGGCACCATCAAGTCGGCGGTCGCCTTCGGCGCCCTGCTGGCCGAGGGGATCGGCGACACCATCCGGGTGTCCCTGTCCGCGCCGCCGGTCGAGGAGATCAAGGTCGGCAACCAGATCCTGGAGTCCCTGGGGCTGCGTGAGCGTGGCCTGGAGATCGTCTCCTGCCCCTCCTGCGGGCGGGCCCAGGTGGACGTCTACAAGCTCGCCGAGGAGGTCACCGCCGGCCTGGAGGGGCTGCCGGTGCCGCTGCGGGTGGCCGTGATGGGCTGTGTCGTCAACGGTCCCGGTGAGGCCCGCGAGGCCGACCTGGGGGTGGCCTCCGGCAACGGCAAGGGGCAGATCTTCGTCAAGGGCCAGGTCATCAAGACCGTGCCCGAGGGGCAGATCGTGGAGACCCTCATCGAGGAGGCGCTACGACTGGCCGACGAGATGGGCGCCGAACTGCCCGAGGACCTGCGTGGCCTGCTCCCCGGCGCCACCGTCAGCGTCCACTGACCCACCCACTGATGCCCTCGCGCTCCGCGGGGGCCCCATGATCGTGCTCGATGTGGGATCGAGTGGCTATTCGTCGAGACGAGGCCACTCGATCCCACATCGAGGGTGATGTTGCGCCTGGAGTGCAGCACCTTCCGAGTCACTCGGATTCGGCGAGGATGGCGTACAGCTTGCGGCGGGTCTCGTCCAGCACCGTGGCGGCGCGTTCCCGCTGGTCGTCGGTGCCGGTCAGCATCACCTGCCGAAGGGCCTGCATGGCCTGCGCGCCCGCGTGCCGGATGTCGTGCCAACTGTTGACGGTGTCCTCGGCGACCTCCGCCCAGGGCGGTGTCTGGGCCGCCGTCTCGGCCTCGGAGGCATCAACGGGACGTTCCGTGCCCGCTGCGCTGCCGAGGGTGCTCATGACGGTTACCGTCCGCCAACACGACTCGGACCGATCTGGCAGGCTGGTAACCGTGCTGACGGCGCCGGTGCGGCAACTGGGGGAGTCGGAGCGTCGTGCGGTCGAACGGCTGCTCGACCTCGACCCGTACGCGGGAGCGCAGGTCGCCGAGCGGGTCGCCGCGCGTGGGCTGGCCTGGTGGCGGGCCGAGGGGCGGGTGCTCGGGTACGGCTCCCGTCGGCAGCTCGAATCGGTCTGCTGGCTGGGCGGCAACCTGACCCCGGTGCTGGCCACCCGACAGGCCACGGCCGCCTTCGCCGACCTGCTGGCCGGTGAGGACCGGATCTGCTCCTCCATCGTGGGGCGGGCCGACGCGGTGCTGGAGTTGTGGGACCGCCTCTGCGACACCTGGGGACCGGCCCGGGACGTACGCCCCAACCAGCCGTTGCTGGTCACGGAGGCCCTGCCGACCGTCCCGGCCGACCCGCACGTACGCCTGGTCCGGGGTGCCGAACTAGACCTGCTCTTCCCGGCGGCGGTGGCGATGTACACCGAGGAGGTCGGGGTCTCACCGCTGACCGAGGACGCCGGGCGCGGGTACCGCCGCCGGGTCACCGACCTGATCCGAGCCAATCGGGCGTACGCCCGGTTCGTCGACGGTCGGGTGGTCTTCAAGGCCGAACTCGCGGTCGTCACCCGGCACACCGCGCAGATCCAGGGGGTCTGGGTGGCGCCGGAGTGGCGCGGCCGGGGCATCGCCACGGCGGCGATGGCGGCGGTGGTACGCGACGCGCTCCACCGGGTGGCCCCGACGGTCAGCCTGTACGTCAACGACTTCAACCAGCCCGCCCGGCGGGTCTACGAGCGGTGCGGGTTCCGCCCGGTCGGCACCCTGGCCACCGTGTTGTTCTGACGCGCGGCGAGAGTTGCCCAGCTCACCTGGGCCGCTGTGAGGTGGCCCGGATAACGCAAAAATGGGTTGAATCGGCTGGTCGCCCACCGCAGGCTGGAGCCTTCGTACAGCACACCGGAGGACCTGACCCGTGCGACTGCTTCGTGATCTGTGGGTCACCTCTCCCCGCCGGATGACCCTGGTGGTCGTCCTGATCGTGCTCGGCGGCATCGGTCAGGCGGTCACGGCCGCGCTGGCCGGGCCGGTGCTGGTGAACCGGTCCGTCGGCTTCTTCCTGGTGCTGTCGATCGCCCTGGTGGTCGCCGTCCTCAGCGACCTGGTGGTCAGCCTGGTGATGGCCGGGGTGACCGCCGACTGGTCCGCCGACCTGCGGCGTCGGCTGTGTCGGGTGGCGCTGGGGCAACCCGTGCCCGCCCTGGAGACCACCCCGGTGGGCGAGATGCTCGACCGCATCGACGGTGACGTCTACGACGTGGCCTCCGGGGTACGCGGCCCCGGCATCCGGTTGGCCCAGGCGCTGGCGGTGGGCCTGGTCTCCACAGTGGTCGGGCTGACCGTCTGGTGGCCGGCCGGGCTCGGCATGCTGCTGCTGACCATCCTGCTGGCGGTCACCCTGCGGCGTCCCGCGAGCCGGATCGCCCCGGCCCGGATGAAGGAGGAGGCGGCCTGGTCCGACCTGGCGGCGGTGATGGAGGAGTCCATCCACGGCCAGGACGACGTACGCACCACCCTGGCCCGCCCGTACGTGCTGCGCCTGTACGCCCGCCGGGCCTCCGAGGTGCTCCGCCGGGGCCTGCTGGTCTGGCGGATGGGTGCCCAGGTGAACACGATCGCCGCCGGGGTCACCCGGGTCGGCATCGCCCTGGTGGTGCTGGGCGGGGTGTGGGCGCTGAGCACCGGCCGGGTGGATGCCGCCCGGCTGACGGCGATCTGGCTGCTGGCCCTCTCCCTGGGCATGACTGTCGAACACGTCAGCCGGATGGTGCCCGAGGTGCAGTACGCCCTGGGCGCCTGGGGACGGGTGCAGCTGCTGCAGAACGCCGAACAGGAACCCGCCGGCGGCGACCCCCCGGTCGACGGGGACCTGACCATCCGCGGCCTGACCTTCCACTATCCGGCCGGGGCGGACACCGGCCGGGGTCCGGCCCTGCGCGACATCGACCTGACCTTCACCCGGGGCCGGTCGTACGCGCTCGTCGGGCGGACCGGTTCGGGCAAGTCGACCCTGGCCAAGGTGCTGACCCGGGCGGTCGAGGTGCCACCGGGCACGGTGCTGCTCGGCGGGCGGGACGTGCTCGACCTGGATGTGGAACAGCTTCGCCGGTGGATAGCGGTGGTGCCGCAGCGCACCGAGATCCTGGCCGGCACCCTCGCCGAGAACGTGGCCCTGTTCGACCCGGAACTGCTCGACGCCGCCGGCCGGGCCCTGCACGAGTTGGGCCTGGCCGGGTGGATCGCCGAACTGCCCGCCGGCCTGGACACCCGGCTCGGCGAGGGTGGGCATGTGCTGTCCGCCGGGCAGGAACAACTGGTCGCCTTCGCCCGCATCCTGGTCCGCGACCCCCATGTGGTGATCCTCGACGAGGCCACCGCCCGACTGGACCCGGTCACCGAGGCCCGGGTGCAGCAGGCCACCGCGCGGCTGCTGCGGGACCGGATCGGCATCGTCATCGCCCACCGGCTCTCCTCCGTACGGGAGTGCGACGAGGTGGTGGTGCTGGCCGACGGCGCGGTGGTGGAGGCCGCCCCGCTGGCCAGCTCCCGCCGCTTCGCCGAACTGCTGGCCGCCAGCAATACGGACGGGTACGGCGACGCCGCCGCCCTGCTCGGCGAAGCCGAAGCCGATGCCGCTCGGGTGCTCGGGGAACCGGCACTGGTCGGGGCCGTGGCGACGGAGTCGGCGGGCCGGGTGCTCACTCCGGCACCCTCCGGTGGTGCCGGGCCGTCGGCCCCGGGAGTCGAGCGCTCCGCCGACGATCCGGGGCCGACCCTGACAGCCGAACCGATCGCGCCGGTCGCGGGGGACCAGGTCGACGGGGGTACGACCGGGTCGGGTGTCGACCGGCGACCGGCCTCCCGGACCCAGACCCTGCGGGAGGTCCTGCGACTCTGCCTCAACGATCCCCGTTACGGGGTGGCCGTCATCGGGGTCTTCGCCGTACTGGCCATTCTCGGCCTGGACGGCCCGATCCTGGCCTGGCTCTGGGCCGACGTGGTCGACGGCACCGGGGACCCCTGGCTGCCCGCGTTGGGCATCGCGGTCGGCCTGATCGTCGCCATCCCGACCAACTACTGGACCCACCTGTGGTTCCCGGCCTGGTTCGTGCGGCAGATGCTGCGGATCAGCGCCCGCCTGGTGCACGGTCAGACCGGTCCGCGCCGGATCAGCCGACACACCCCGGCCGAGGTGGTGGCCCAGGGCGGTGACACCGAACGGGTCGTCCAACTGGCCGACAACATGCTGGACCAGACCGTAGCGGTGATCCTGCTGACCGTGATGACCCTGGTCACCGGCAGCGTGGTGCCGGGGCTGTTCTTCCTCGGCACGATGGTGCTGTCCGGGCTGGCCGCCACCGGGTTCGGGCCGCGACTGGAGCGGGCGGCCCGCGACACCGTGGCCGCGCGGGCGGCCTTCGCCACCGCCCTGGTGTCCAGCCTGTCGGCGGCCCGGACGATCAAGCTGGCCGGGGCCACCCGTCCGGTGCTGACCCACCTGGCCGACCTCGACACGGTACGCAGCGACCGGCAACGCCGGGAGATCGCCGTGCAGGTGTGGGCCAGATCCACTCCGGCACTGGCCAGCGGCCTGCTGCCGATCGGGGTCTGGGCGCTGTACCTGGCCGGGAGCATCTCCTCCGGAGCGGCGCTGGTCGCGGTCGCCACCCTGGGCGCGGCGCGCTGGTTCGCGTGGACCACCGCATCCCTGGTCTCCCAGGTGCCGTCAGCCCGGGTGTGGACCCGCCGGACGATCGAGATGGCCGGGGTCGAGGCGTACTCAGCGGGGATTCCCGGGGTCGATCTCACGGCGGGCACCGCCCCGGCCCCACCGCAGGCACCGCGTACCCCGCTGCGTCGGCTGGAGTTGACCGGCTTCGGGGTACGGCACACCGACGGCACCGTGGCGGTACGCGATGTCGACCTGACCGTGGCGCGTGGTCAACTCGTGCTGGTCGTCGGACCGGTCGGCTCGGGCAAGTCCTCCCTGCTGCGGGCCCTGGCCGGGATCGCCCCGCACATCGGGCAGTTGACCTGGAACGGGGATCCGGTCACCGAGCCGGAGGTGTTCCTGCGCCCCAACCAGGTCGGTTATGTCGGCCAGGTGCCCCGGGTGCTCTCCGGCACGGTCGCCGACAACATCACCCTGGGGCATCCGGTCGACCCCGAGCACGCCGTGACCACCGCTCAACTGGAACACGACCTGGCGGCCACCGGCAGCGGACTGGGGCTGCTCATCGGGCACAAGGGCACCCGGCTCTCCGGCGGGCAACTCCAGCGCCTGGCCCTGGCTCGGGCGTTGGCACCGCGTACCGAACTGCTGATCGCCGACGACATCTCCAGCGCCCTGGACGTCACCACGGAACTGGACCTGTGGCAGGCCCTGCGCGAGCACGGGGTGACCGTCGTGGGTTCCACCTCGAAGCGGGCCGCCCTGGTGCGGGCCGACCATGTGCTGGTGCTGATCGGCGGCACGGTGGCGGCCCAGGGCCCGTGGCGCGACCTGGAACAACGTTGGGGGCACCTGGCCGGCTGAGCCCGGCGGCAGCACGGCCGGGCCCGGCTCCCGCCCTGAGACCGCCTGCCGGGCCCGGCCCTGTCGCCCTGAGACCGCCCGCAGGTACGGCCTCTCGTGCTCAGACCGCCCGCAGGTACTGCCGGGGCCAGGCGGCCTCGGCGCCCAGCTTGGCGGCGGCCTGGTGCGGCCAGTACGGGTTGCGCAGCAGTTCCCGACCGAGCAGCACCAGGTCGGCCGCACCCTCGGCGATGATCGCCTCGGCCTGCTCCGGCTCGACGATCAGGCCGACCGCTCCGGTGGGCACCTGGGCCTCCCGGCGGACCTGGGCGGCCAGCGGCACCTGGTAGCCCCGGCCGACCGGGATGCTGGCGTCCGGCGAGGCACCGCCGGAGGAACAGTCGACCAGGTCCACTCCGGCGGCGGCCAACTCGGTGGCGAGCGCCACGCTGTCGTCCACGGTCCAGCCGCCCGCCACCCAGTCGGTGGCCGAGATCCGAACCAGCACCGGCAGGTCCTCGCCGACGGCGGCCCGGACCGCCCGGGTGACCTCCAGGGTCAGCCGCATCCGCCCGGCCCGGTCCCCACCCCAGCCGTCGGTGCGGTGATTGGTCAACGGCGACAGGAACTCGTGCAGCAAGTAGCCGTGCGCGGCGTGCACCTCCACGGCGGCGAAGCCCGCGGCCACCGCCCGGTCGGCCGCCACCGCGAAGGCCCGCACCACGGCGGCGATGCCGGCCTCGTCCAGGGCGGTCGGCACCCGGTACTCCGGCAGGAAGGGCTCCTCGGTGGGCCCCATCGGAGTCCATCCGCCCTCGGCGTCCGGTACCCCACCTCGGCGCGGATCCCCGGGCCGGTAGGTGGAGGCCTTGAAACCGGCGTGCGCCAGTTGCACGACCGGCACCGCCCCGTGGGCGGCCACGAACCGGGTCACCGGACGCCAGGCGTCGACATGCCGGTCGGACCAGATCCCGGTGTCCTGAGGGCTGATCCGCCCCTCCGGCAGCACCGCGGTGGCCTCGGTCATCACCAGGCCGGCCCCACCGACCGCCCGGGTGCCCAGGTGCACCAGGTGCCAGTCGTGGGGCAGGCCGTCGGGACCGGCACTGTACTGGCACATGGGTGCCAGGGCGATCCGGTTGGGCAGGGTCACCGCGCGCAGGGTCAGGGGTGTGAACAACGCACTCATCAGCCCATCCTCTCCCGGAGCAGGTGCTATCCGGGCGGGCGGCCATGGTGTGCTGAAGCACCCGTCAAGGGGTCCCGGCGGTCGGCGGCTGCGGACCCGGTGGCGAGGATCAGAGCGGATACCGCCCCCCAGGAGACGATCACCAGCAGCAGTAGGCGTTCCAGCACCCCGGCCAGCGGTCCCCGGCCGATGAACAGCATGGCCAGGGCTAGGGCGCCGGCCAGGGGGAGAGCCGCCGCCAGGCTGATCCCGGCGGTTCGGCGCAGCGGGTCCGTCGCCACCCGGGACAGCACGATCGCGATCATGGCGAGGACGGTGGCGCCGGCCGCGACGATGCTGACCGCCCCGTGCACCAGGTCCGCCACGGTCGCCGCCTCGAACGGCGGCAGTGGGCAGCCGGTGCTACAGGGCACCGCAGCGGACAGGCCGGTGGCCAGCGCACCCGCGACGAGCAGCAGCACCCCCACCCGCAACGCCTTGTCCGGCTGCCGCCCGGGATGGTCACGCCGGGCCAGGTGGTCGCGTAGGGCGGAGGCGAGGAGCAGCAGTGCGGCGCCGAGGGTGAACAATCCCAGCCGGTAGGTCCAGGCGTACCGGTTGCCGGGCACCCCGGCCTCGCTGACGTACCCGGCCAGGCTGGGACCGGGACCGACGACGACGGCGATGCTCGCCGCGATCGCGCCGGCGAGTATGCAGACGGCCGCACCGGTCGCGCGGGGCTCAGCCACGTCCGTGCGGCGTCATCCAGCCGTGCAGGTCCGGGCCGAGCGGTACGACACCACTCGGGTTGATCTCGTCGTGGGTGGCGTAGTAGTGCCGCTTGATGTGATCGAAGTCGACGGTCTCCCCGAAGCCGGGGGTGGTGAACAGATCCCGGGCGTACGCCCACAGCACCGGCATCTCGGTCAGCTTCTGTCGGTTGCACTTGAAGTGCCCGTGGTACGCCACATCGAAGCGGACCAGGGTGGTGAACAGCCGGATGTCCGCCTCGGTGATCGTGTCGCCCATCAGGTACCGCTGGTCGGCCAGCCGCTGCGACAGCGCGTCCAACCGGTCGAACAGGGCCCGGTACGCCTCGTCGTACGCCTGCTGGGAGGTGGCGAAACCGCAGCGGTACACCCCGTTGTTGACGTCCCGGTGGATCTCGGCCATCAGCCGGTCCATCTCCGGCCGCAGCGCCACCGGGTAGAGGTCCGGGGCGTCCGGTGCGTGCAGCCGTCGCCACTCGGTGGACAGATCCAGGGTGAGCTGCGGGTAGTCGTTGGTGACCACCCGCCCGGTGCGGGTGTCGACCAGGGCCGGCACGGTGACCCGGCCGGTGTAGTCGGGGTCGGTGGCGAGGTACGCCTCGGAGAGGAAACCGACGCCCAGTACGGGGTCGAAGCCGTCCGGGTCGAGGGTGAACCGCCAGCCCCGCTCGTCCCGGATCGGGTCGACCGTGCCCAGGGAGATGACCTCGTCCAGCCCCAGCAGATCGCGCACGATCAGGGCCCGGTGTGCCCAGGGGCAGGCCCGGCACCAGATCAGCCGGTACCGGCCGGGCTCCAGGGGCCAGCGGCCCTGCTCGTCCGGGCCACCACCGGGGGGTGAAGTGGAATGCGGGGTGACCCGCCCGGTGAACCGGTTGGGTTGGCGGACGAAGGCACCGGCCTGGCTGGTCTCCGCGTCGAACTGGGCTCTTGCCATGCCGACAAACCTATCCGGCCCGGTCGGCGATATCCTGGCGGTCGAAGCTTCCCTTGATCCAATGGCTGCTTCCTACCCCCGCCTTCCCACCCCCGAAGGATCTGCGATGACGGTGGCATACCTGGTGGCCGGTGTCCGCACCCCGATCGGCCGGTACGCCGGCGCGCTAGCGGGCGTACGCCCCGACGACCTGGCCGCGCACGTTATCCGGGAACTGGTCGCCCGGCACCTGTCGGTGGACTGGTCCCGGACCGATGACGTGGTCTTCGGCTGCGCCAACCAGGCCGGCGAGGACAACCGCAACGTGGCCCGGATGGCGGCGCTGCTCGGCGGGCTGCCGGAGCAGGTGTCCGGCAGCACGGTCAACCGGCTCTGCGGCTCCGGCCTAGACGCCCTGGCCTCGGCCGCCCGGGCGATCGTCGCCGGGGAGGCCGATCTGGTCGTGGCCGGCGGGGTGGAGAGCATGAGCCGGGCACCCTTCGTCATGCCGAAGGCCACCAGCGCCTTCTCCCGCGCCGCCGAGGTGTACGACACCACGATCGGTTGGCGGCTGGTCAACCCCCTGATGGAGCAGGGCTGGGGGGTCGACTCGATGCCGGAGACGGCGGAGAACGTCGCCGTCGAGTTCGGGGTGGACCGGCTGGCCCAGGACGAGTTCGCGTACCGCTCGCAGGTGCGTGCCGCCAAGGCGCAGGCCGACAGGCGGCTGGCCGAGGAGATCGTGCCGGTGACCGTGCCGGCCGGTCGGCGGGAGACCCGGCTGGTAGAGCACGACGAGCATCCCCGGCAGACCTCGATGGAGAAGCTGGGCGCCCTGCCCACCCCCTTCCGTACCGGCGGCACGGTGACCGCCGGCAACTCCTCCGGGGTCAACGACGGTGCGGTGGCGCTGCTGGTCGCCTCGCAGCGGGCCGTCGAGGAGTACGGTCTCACCCCGCTGGCCCGGGTGGTCGGGACGGCGACCGCCGGGGTGCCCCCACGGATCATGGGTATCGGTCCGGTGCCGGCGACCCAGCGGCTGCTTGAGCGCCAGGGCCTGACCGTGGCCGACCTGGACGTGATCGAGTTGAACGAGGCGTTCGCCGCCCAGGCCGTGGCGGTGCTGCGGGAGCTGGGGCTGCCCGAGGACGCCGAGCACGTCAACCCCAACGGTGGCGCCATCGCGCTGGGACACCCCCTGGGTGCCAGCGGGGCCCGGCTCGCGCTGACGGCCGCCCTGGAGCTGCGTCGTCGCGGCGGCCGGCGGGCCCTGGCCACCATGTGCGTGGGCGTGGGGCAGGGCATCGCCCTGTTGCTGGAAGCCGCCTGACCCGCCGCCTGACCCCGCCCGGGGGTGGCCCGGGCGGGTGCGGGGTCGGCTGTCGACAAAGAGCCTTGTGGATCTCCCAGGGTGTGCCGCGCGGGCCTAGAGTAGTCAGCGTCACTTGATCTGTGGCGAGGACTTGGGGTGACCAGTGCAGCAGCCGGACGGACCACCAATCGAGATCGACCTTTCCCGGCCCAGCGCGGCCCGGGTGTACGACTACTTCCTGGGCGGCGCCCACAATTTCGAGATCGACCGACAGTTGGCCGATCAGATAGCGGCCATGACCCCGAACCTGCCGGCCACCATGCGGGCGGGTCGGGAGTTCCTGCGCCGGGCGGTACGGGTGCTGCTCGACGCCGGCATCGACCAGTTCCTCGACATCGGCTCCGGCATCCCCACCGTCGGCAACGTGCACGAGGTCGCCCAGGCCGCCGACCCGAAGGCCCGGGTGGTGTACGTCGACATCGACCCGGTGGCGGTGGCCCACAGTCGGGAGCTGCTGGCCGGCAACGAGCTGACCGGGGTCATCCACGCCGACCTGCGCGAGCCGGAGCGGATCCTGGCCGAGGCCGAGAGGTTGCAGCTGCTCGACTTCGGTCGGCCGATGGGCATCCTGCTGGCAGGGGTGGTGCACTTCGTTCCGGACGCCGACCGTCCCGCCGACATTCTGGCCACTCTGCGTGCCGCCGCCGCACCCGGCAGTCACCTGGTGATCTCGCACTCCACCTTCGAGGACCAGCCCCAGGAGATGCTGGACGCGCAGCGGCTCCCCGCGCGGACCAGCACCGAGATCACCCTCCGCTCCCGGGCGGAGATCACCGACTTCCTCGGTGACTGGACGATCCTCGAACCGGGTGTGGTGCACATGGAGCTGTGGCGTCCGGACTCACCCGCTGAGGTGGCGGCCGAGGCGCAGCGTTTCGGCGCCTTCGGTGCGGTGGCTCGCCACGACCGCACCGCGGAGTGATCTGATGTCGGCCGTCGACGCCGGCGGGGGGCGTGCCGTCGACCCGGTCGGTGCGCAGAGCTACGCGAGTGAGTGGGCACAGGCGGTACGCCGCCTGGGCTTCATGCCGATGAGCGCGGCCGACACCCAGCGGCTGCTGCTGTCGTACACCCTGCGGTTGGCCGAGGCGTTGCTGGACGCCGAGGAGGTGGCCTCGGCGGTGGCGGCGGAGGTCGGCCAGGCCCTGGTCGAGGCGCACCTGACCGAGCCGGGGGTCATCGAGTGGGCGGTGCGTTCGGTCGCGGACCGGCTGCCCGACCAGGTGCTGGGCGGGGCGGCCGGGCTCGACGACCGGATCGCGGCGATGCAGGGTGGCCTGGCGGCCGGTTTCGCCCGGGCCCTGCGCAACCGCACCTTCGTCCAGCAGGAGCGGATCGCCCGGTCGGCCTGGCAGGCCCGGGACAATGTCGAGCAGGCGTTGCGGGACAGCGAGGCCCGATTCCGGGCGGTCTTCCGGGGTGCGGCCATCGGCATCGGCATCGCCGACGTGGACGGGCAGATCATCGACGTCAACCAGCCCTTCGCCGACATGCTCGGCTACTCCATCGAGGAACTGCGGCACCTCAACGTGGCGGAACTTTTCCACCGCGACGACGTGCCCGGCATGTGGGAGTTGTACCGGGAACTGGTCGAGGGCAAGCATGACGCCGTCCGGGTGGAGAAGCGCTACCACCGCAAGGACGGCAGCTCCGTCTGGACGGACCTGGCGGTCTCCCTGATCCGGCACGAGGACGGTCGTCCCCGGTTCACCGTCGCGGTGGCGGAGGACATCACCCAGCGCTACGAACTGCAAAATCGACTGCGCTTCCAGGCGCTGCACGATCCCCTCACCGAGCTTCCCAACCGGACCCTGTTCTTCGAGACCCTCAGCCGCCTGCTGGCCACCTCGGGCCGGGTCGGGGTCTGCTTCCTCGACCTGGACGGCTTCAAGGCGATCAACGACAGCCTCGGGCACGATCTCGGCGACCGGCTGCTCATGACGATCGCCCGGCGGCTGGCCGGCTGTGTGGCCGAGCACGGCTACCTGGTCGCCCGGATGGGCGGGGACGAATTCGTCATCCTGGTCGACGGGGACGCCGGTGTCGAGGACATGATCGCGGTGGCCGAACTGGCACTGGCCGCGGTAGCCGCCCCGGTGTTCATCGACGACCAGCAGCTGATGGTCTCGGCCAGCGTCGGCATCGTCGGCTCGGACCTGGTCGGCACCAGCCCCTCCGAGCTGATGAAGGCCGCCGACACCACCCTGTACTGGGCCAAGGAGCAGGGCCGGGGCCGCTGGGCGGTGTACGACCCGGAGCGCAGCGCCCGGGACATCGCCCGCTCGGCCCTGGTCGCCGGGCTTCCGGTGGCCCTGGACCGGGACGAGTTCGTGGTGCACTACCAGCCGATCGTGTCGCTGCTGGACGGTCGGATGCTGGCGGTCGAGGCGCTGGTCCGCTGGCAGCACCCCGAGCTGGGCCTGATCGGCCCGGACATGTTCATCGGGTTGGCCGAGGAGACCGGCCTGATCGTGCGGCTGGGGGAGTGGGTGCTGCGGCAGGCCTGCCGGGACGCCTACCGGTGGTATGTCGACTTCCCCGAGGCACGGCTGGTGGTCAGCGTCAATCTGGCGGCCCGGCAGGCCGACGCTCCGGTGATCGTGGACACGGTGGCGGACGCCCTGGCCAGCAGCGGACTGCCGGCGGATCTGCTGCAACTGGAGTTGACCGAGAGCGCCGTGATGGGCTCCGGCGGTGAGCCGCTGCGCACCCTGCACCGGTTGGCCGCCCTAGGGGTCCGGCTGGCCGTCGACGACTTCGGCACCGGTTACTCGAATCTGGCGTACCTGCGGCGGCTGCCGATCACCTGCCTGAAACTGGCCGCCCCCTTCGTCGAGGGCATCCGGGGCGACGAGCCGGACCTCGCCGACCACCGGGACGAACGCATCGTCGACGCCCTGGTGCGGTTGGCCCACGCCCTGGAACTCTGGGTGACCGCCGAGGCGGTGGAGACCGAGGCCCAGGCCGAACGGCTGCGGGCGCTACGCTGCGACTCCGCGCAGGGCCGCCTGTTCGGCTGTGCAGCACCCGCCGAAACCATCTCCACCCGCCTGGCCGGCGGGTAAGGAAGGGCACCTTGTTAACGCCTGCGGTAGAGAAAGGGCCCCTTCTTAACAGATGAAGCAATCGGATGGGGAACCGGCGTGAGCCTGACAGAAACCGGCGCGCTGATATCGGTGATCACCGCGCTGGCCATCCTCGCCGGGCTGGCCGGGGTGGTGGTGCCCGGCCTGCCGGCCCTGCCGCTGTGCTGGGGCGGCGTACTCGTGTGGGCACTGTTCGGGGAGGCCGGCGCCGGTCGCTGGTTGGTGCTGGCGGCGGCCACCGTGGTGGCCCTGGGCGGCACCGTGGTCAAGTACGCCTGGCCCGGCCGCAACCTCAAACGGGCCGGGGTGCCGACGGCCACCCTGCTGGTCGGGGCTCTGCTTGGTCTGGTCGGCTTCTTCGTCATCCCGGTCGTCGGTCTGGTCATCGGCTTCGTCGGCGGAATCTTCCTGATGGAACGACTGCGGCTGGGCGACACCGGGCTGGCCTGGCCCGCCACCAAACAGGCCGTCGCCGCGGCGGGCCTGGCGATGCTGATCGAGTTCCTGGCCGGGGTGGTGATCGGCGCACTCTGGGTGGCCGGTCTGGTGCTGGCCTGACCGTCGGACCAGGACCGAGGCGGCGCGGGGCGGGTGTCAGGGTAGGGCGCTGCGCCGTACCCGAGAGAGAGGTGACGTTTCCCCGCGCCGCCGCGGCTGCCGGGCGTGCCGAGGGCCCGGGTAGGCCCGTCGCGATCGGGCCTGGTCACAAGCCCAAGAATGCGGTACGCCGCAGCTCCCGGCAACGCAATTGTGGGGTCCTTCAGCGTTCACTGCCGCTGGGAACCCGCAGCGGAAACCGTACGCCGGTCAGTTCTTCGGAGACCCGCCACAGGCGACGGGCGGTGACCTCGTCCTGGGCGGCCTTGGACCGGCCGACCAGCTTCGGTGCGCCGCGCCCTTGCAGCAGCCCGCCGGGGCCGGCGAAGCTGCCGCCGGGCAGGTCGGCGACGGCCGCGTACAGGGTGGGCAGCGCGCCGTCCTCCTCGCTCTGGGCCAGGAAGTTGACCGCAATCGTGTGCACCAGACGCCTCCGCAGGGGGTCACCGTCGAGGTGCCCGAGCAGGTTGGTGGCCGCCAGGCCGGGGTGGGCGGCGAGGGCGCGCACCGGTGACGCGACCTCGGTGAGTCGGCGTTGCAGCTCGGCGGTGAAGAGCAGATTCGCCAACTTCGACTGGGCGTACGCCCGGAAGGCCCGGTAGGGCTTGCGTTCCCAGTTGAGGTCGTCGAAGTCGATAGCGCCGGCCCGGTGTCCGCCGGAGGAGACCGTGACCACCCGGCCGGTGATCTGCGGCAGCAGCAGGTTGGTCAGCGCGAAGTGCCCCAGGTGGTTGGTGCCGATTTGAAGCTCGAAGCCGTCGGCGGTGCGGCCGAGCGGCGGCACCATCAGACCGGCGTTGTTGATCAGCACATCGATCGGGTCCTGGAACCCCTCCGCGAAGGCACGCACGGAGGCGAGGTCGGCCAGGTCGAGTCGGCGTACGAGAGTCTCGCCGTCCATGGTCGCGGCGGCGGCCTGCCCCTTCGTGGTGTCGCGGACGGCGAGCACGACCCGGGCGCCCCGGGCGGCGAGGGCCCGGGCGGCGGCGCGGCCGATGCCGCTGTTGGCGCCGGTGATGACGACGGTCCGGCTGTGCATGGCGGGAATCTGGCCGGTGCTGAATGTAGTCATGACAAACAATGTATGCGGTGACAACAATGATGTCAACGCCTACATTGCGTTAGAGTGATGCCCATGTCCGGGTACCACCACGGGAACCTCCGGGCGGCACTGCTCGCCGCCGCCGAGCGCAGCCTGCGCCAGCACGGCGTGGACCAGCTCTCCCTGCGCGAGCTGGCTCGCGAGGTGGGGGTCAGCCACGCCGCGCCGCGCCGGCACTTCCCCGACCGCCAGGCATTGCTGGACGCGCTGGCGGAGGCCGGGTTCGCCCGCCTGGAGGCCGAACTGCGCGCGGCGCTCGCCGCCGCCGGCCCGCAGTTCGCACCTCGCCTGCATGGGGTGGCGGCGGCCTACCTGCGGTTCGCCACCGAGGACGCCGCGCTGCTGGAACTGATGTTCGCCGGCAAGCACCGCGAAGGCGCCGACCGTCTGGTCGCCGCCGCTGCGGCGGCGTTCGGGCTGCTGAACGATCTGATCGTGCAGGGTCAGGAGGAGGGGGCACTCGCCCCCGGCGACCCGGAGCAGGTCGGCATCGTGCTGCTCGCGACCCTGCACGGCATCGCCACCCTGACCAACGGCAACCTGGTCCCGCCGGGACTGGCCGAGGGGCTCGTGGGCAGGGCGGTCGACCAGTTCATCCGAGGACCGCGAACCGACTAGGCGACGCCGCGACGAATCACCTCACCTCTACCTGCTGTCGCCCTTTGCTCTGCTTCAACCGACGCAACGGTTTCTGCGGCACGCGCCCATTGCGTGGGTTGAAGCAGAGCAAAGGGAGCGCTACCCAGTAGCGGACCTGGCCGGCAGCACTGCCCCGACCCCAGTTCACTGTTGCGATGCGCCCGCTGTGGCGATCGGCGGTGACTCAGGCGGAAACCTGGCCGGGGGTGGAGGGGACCTGGCGCAAGGCCCGGATTGCCAGCACCGCCAGGGGTACGCCCACCGCGAGCACAGCGACGATCTCCAGGGAGGCGATCGTGGTGAGTGTGGTCCGCTGTGCCTGATCCTGGTGGTCGGGCAGAGTCACCGTTCGCAGGGCTAGTGCGGTTGCGGCGAGCAGGGTGAAGGCCAGCGACCACGGCAGGGTGCCCGCCCGCCGACGGGTTACCCGAACGGTCACATGGACCAGCATGGCGACGGTGACCGCCACGCACCACAGGCCCGGCCAGTCCAGCAGCCGCAGCGCCGGCGCGAATGCCTGGACGGCGAACAACGGCAGGGCTACGAGAATGATGCCGGTCGGCAGCGCGAGGAGCCAGGGCCGCCGCGACACAGGCGGGCCGCCGTGACGGAAGGCTGCCATGGCGAGCAGCAGGAGGACGTCGACGAGTCGCATCGCCCACGGCGACACGGACAGCGGCACGTCGCCCGCGACCTGCGCCACGGCGGTGGTGATGGCGGGGGGCACGACGGCGAACAGGGCGACCGCCTGGGCCACCCGCCGGTGCCCGAGGACCAGCGCTGTGTAGGCCGGCAGCCAGGCGTAGCCGGCCAGGTTCCAGGTGGTGTTCCAGACGCTCGACGGCGTGGTGAGCACCAGATCGGAGGGGGGCGCGGGCAACCCGGGAAGCTTCCCCGAGTACCACAGCGCGACGGCGATACTCGCGGTGACCAGCACGGCGTGGGTCAGCATCGCCATCAGGGTCGCCAGTCGCACGGCCTGGCCCCAGGCGTACGCGCGGGGTGAAGCTTCTGCCAGGCGCAGCCGGACGGCGAGCGCCACGATGCTGGCGACCTCCGACAGGCTCGGTCGGCCGTAGTCGGCGAGGTACGCGGTGGTCTCGGGGTCGCCGGTGTCCATGCTTTCCAGGAAGGCGGCGACCATGTCGTCCTCCCACTCCTGCCGGTAGGCGGCGGGCAGCAGGCGTAACAGGCGGCGGTAGCGCTCCTCCAGCCGGCTCACGAGGAGGTCCCCGCGATCGGGCTCCGCTGCTCGTGCAACCGGGTCGAGGCTAGGCGGGCGTTGGCGGCCAGCCGGTGCGCCTCCGTGGCGAGGGCGGCGCGGCCCTGCTCGGTGACCCGGTAGTACCGGCGCAACCGCCCCTGCCAGGCATCCTCGCGGTCCAGCTCGACCAGACCGTCACCGACAAGCCGATCGAGGACCCCGTACAGGGAACCGATCTTGAGCTGCACCCGTCCCTGCGACAGGTCCGCGACCTCCGAGACGATCCCGTAGCCGTGGCGAGGGGTGTCGAGCAGCGCGGTGAGGATGAAGAAGGCCGGTTCGGTCATCGCCCGAGAACTCATCCTCCCAATATAATGGAAGGCAAGATATCCTGTACGAGCAGAGCCGCAGCGTCGCGCCGGTAGCGCACCAAACGGGCGTACGCAGGAACCGACGGCAGGGGAGTGGTCATGGGTGACGGTGACGCGGACGCCGGAGACTTCGGCGGGCCGGATTTCGCCCCGGTGACACCGGCGGTGGAGAGCAGTGCCTTCGGCGCCCCGCCCACCAGACCTGCCGCCCTCGTCCTCGGTCCCGGATTCCGTGGTCACGTCGTGCTGCCCGCTTCCCGCCCGAGGCCGGCCGCCCCGCCCGCAGACGATGCTCCCGGCGGCGAATCGGGAGGCGCGCAGGATCATGCGTAGCGGGCGGGGTGGTGCACCTACCGCACGGGTTCCAGAATGATCACCGGGATCTTGCGGGTGGTCTTCCGCTCGTAGTCGGCGAAGATGGGGTACGCGGCCTTCTGCGCGCTCCAGATCCGCTCCCGCTCCTCCTCGCCGGCCACTCGGGCGACCACCTCGACCGTGTCGGTGCCGATCTCCGCCCGGGCCCGGGGCTGAGCGAGCAGGTTGTGGTACCAGTCGGGATTGGTGGGCGCTCCGGCCTTGGAGGCGAACACCGCGTAGCCGCCGTCCACCTTCTGGTACATCATCGGGTTGACGCGGGGCTGGCCGCTCCTGGCGCCGACCGTGTGCAACAGCAGCAGCGGCTCACCGGCGAAATGGCCGCCCACCTGCCCGCCGTTGGCGCGGAACTCGGCGATGACCTTGTCGTTCCAGTCACTCATGTCTTCTCCCCGCCTAGCGCGATCCTGACTGGACAGTCCACCCATTCTGCACTCTCACCGGGCCGCAGAGGGTGGCCGAGCGTCGCGCCTTCGCGTGTCCTTGTTCGGCCCGGGCGGTCACACTCGGGTGGTTGCCCGGCCCATCCCTAGGCGGCGGGCGGTGTGACCCATGGCCTGGGCCAGGCGGGAGGGCAGCGAATCCGGGGCGGGGATCTGCACCGGACGCACCCGCCCGTTGTGCAGTGCGGTGAACCGCCAACCCTGGTCGGTGCGTACGGCGACGAGGGTCTGCCGGGACAGGCGTCGCTTGGGCAGCCTGGAACGCCAGGGCATCAGTACGGAGGCGGTGCCGTGGACGATCGCCACTCCGTCGGTGACGTACCGGATCGACTCGATCTCGCCGACGAGGGCGGAGCCGGCGAGCACCCCGCGGAAGAGCCGGTCGTGGGCCTCCTGCATGTCCCGGCGACCGACGGCGCGGGTGCCGTCGTAGGAGACGTAGTCGGAGTCGTCCGTGAAGCAGGCTCCGTAGGCGGCGGCGTCGTTGTCCGTCCAGGCCTGCATGAGCCGATCGAACAGTTCGCGGATCCGGCGGTCGTCCATGGTCATTCTGCCCCCGTAGGCTAGTATCGATTCAACCATCGTACATTACGACTATAGAAGGTTTCGAGTGTCGAAAGATAGCCTCATCCGGGACGTGGCGATGCGGCTACGGCTGCTTCAGCAGAGCTTCGACGCCTTCGACGAGGCCGCCGCCGCTCGGCTCGGGCTCAACCGCACCGACCTGCGCGCGATGGATCTTGTCCTCGCCCACGACGGGCCGCTGTCCGCCGGGGAACTCACCCGCGCCCTCAAGATCAGCCCGGCGGCGACCACCACGGTCATCGACCGGCTGGAACGGGCCGGCCTGGTCACCCGTGCCCGGGACGCCGGCAACCGGCGGCGGGTCCTGATCAGCGGCACGGACCTCGCCCGCGCGATAGAACAGGAGATCTATCTACCCGTCGGCGAGGCCGGTGCCCAGGCCCTCGGCAGGTACGGCGAGGACCAACTCGCCACGATTCTCGACTTCCTGGAGACCGCCCGCCAGGTGCAGGAAACCCAGACCGCCCGGGTCAGCACGAACCCCGCACCACCGCCGGACTGATCCGCACCAGCGTCGGTGGTCAGGCCACAAGCAGCCGGAGGCCGAGTTCCGCCGCGTCGAGGGCGAGAAGCTCGCGGTTGCGCTCGGCCCACCGGCCGGAAGCGAGGTCTTCGCGGAGGGTGGCGACCGCTCGGCGCTGCGCCTGTGGGCCGACCCTGGCCCATACCGAAACCGCCCCACGGACACGCTCGTCCAGGTACGCCTCGGGGCGGCGCCAGTGTGCCTCGAAGAAGCCGTCCGCACAGTCCCACGGGATGAGCACCGGCTCGATGTGGGCCCCGATCGCCCGGGCCACCTGGTCCACCGGCGGACGGTCGGCCACCAGGTCGGCGACCTCGGGCAGGTAGTCACGAGTGAGCCAGAACCGGTGACGCCAGCCGGTGTCACTGGCGTCGTGGGTGAACACCACCACCCGGCGGGCCACCCGCCGCATCTCGCGCAGCCCGACGGTCGGGTCGTGCCAGTGGTGAATGGTGCTGAAGGCCATCGCGGCGTCGAAGGACTGGTCCTCGAAGGGCAGGCTTTCCGCAGCGGCTGCCACGCAGGGTGCCGCCCCCGGGGGACGCTGTGCCCGCATGACCGCCGACGGCTCCACCGCCGTGACCTCGCGGTCGGGTGGTTCGTAGGAGCCGGTGCCCGCCCCGACATTCAGGACCGTCCGCGCGTCGCCCAGCGCCGCCCAGACCCGCGCGGCGATCCGGGGCTCGGTGCGCCGAGTCGCTGAGTACGCCGACCCGATGACGTCGTACAACTGGGCTCCGAAGGCTTTCAGCGGCTCCTGCGGGGTCGTCCCGATGCCCATCGCCCGCGCCGCCAACTCCCGGTCGATGGCCGCCACCATGGCGGCGGCCCGGTCCTGCCGGTCGACCAGCAGGCCACGCAGCCGGCGCAGGTGCGCGACCGGGTCGGTGGCCGGGTCGCCCACCAGATCGGCGATCTCCCGCAACCCGAAACCCAGCCGCCGGTACGCGAGCACCTCCCGGAGCCGCTCCACATCGTCTGCGGAGTACGCCCGGTGCCCCGAGGCGGTTCGTGCCGACGGCACCAGGAGGCCGACCTCGTCATAGTGATGCAGGGTGCGGACGCTGACACCGGTCAACCGCGCCACCCGCCCGACGGTCAGGAGTTCATCCACACCATCGACTATGTGACCTGACGCCACGTGAGGAGCAAGGGTTCCGCTCGCGACGTGCGGTGGTCAGCCCACGGGGCCGATCTGCTTGGCGAGAGTGACGAAGGCCTGCCACGACGACGGCGTGAGGTGCAGGGTGCCGCCCGTACGATCCTTGGTGTCCCGGACCAGCACAACCCCCGGCAGATTGTCGGCAACCTCGACACATGACCCGCCGTTACCGCCGGACCTGGTCGACTTCCGCCACCGCGCTGCCATCATGTCCATGACTTCGCCACTTCCTTGATCAGCTCCAACGACTGGCGGCGGGGGAGCGCCTCGTTCCGCACGATCTCCCACGTCTTCGCCAGCTTAGCGATGTCGGCAGGTGCGTCGATGATCTGTGCGGTGAGCTGGTTGTCGGCATGTGCGGTTCGGGTGCCGTCCGGCAGCTCGGCGATGATGAACTGACCAGCCAGCCCCAGATACATGCCGGCATCCGAAGGCACGACGTGCACCTGGATGTGCTCCCGCCGCGCCTGCTCGGTCAGGTGATCGAGTTGTTCCGCCATCAGACCCGGCTGGTCGAGCACCGGTCGACGGAGGATCGCCTCGTCCAACACGGCGATGAACTGTGGCGGGTGCTCACGTTCGAGGATCAGTTGCCGCTCCAACCGGGAGGTAACCGCCTTGTCCACCTCGGGTGGACTGAACCGGCCGCCGATCAGGGTGGCGCGTGCGTATCGCTCGGTCTGAAGCAAACCGGGAACGTAGGCCAACTCGAACCATCGCAGGGTGGTCGCCTCCCGCTCGAACTCGATCCACTCCCGCAGCCAGGGTGGGTCGGCATCGAGTTGCCCCAGTTCCCGAAGCATCCGGGCGAAGCGGTCACCGGTGTGGTGCTGAGCGTCGATGGCCTTCATGTAGTCCTTGGTGGGAGGACGACCACCGGTTTCCACCGAACTGACGTGAGAGCCGGAGTAGCCGATGCTTCGGCCGAACTCATCCTGACTCAGCCCGAGTGCGGTCCGGAACATGCGCAGCTCGCCCAGCACGTAATCGGTGGCACTTCCCATCAATCCCCCAACCTCTGCCCCGTGTCGACGGTGGGTTGCTCGCCGATGCCCGATCACCCCGCTGAACTGCGCGGATGTCCCGAGCGCGTATCGACAGTAGTGCCGTGGTCACCAGACTGTCACCACTGCGGGCTTGCTCTGTCCGGATTCGGCGGTGGGGTGGGCTCCTGCGCGGGGTCGCCCTGCTTCGGCCGGGCGGCCCCCTCCAACGCCGAGAAGGGTCGACATGTCTGTTGGTTCGCGTCTGTTCGCCGTACCTCGTCTTGGGGTTTTCAATGCCGGTCGCAGACGGTGGGTGCGCTGATGGGGCGGCGGGTGATTCCCCACGTCGCGATGCGTCCGCTCTGGCGGTGCCGCAACTGCGGCGCGGAATGGCCCTGTCAACCGGCCCGGCTGGCCCTGCTGATGGAGTACCGCAAGGACCGGCTCGGACTGCTGCTCTACCTGGGTGGGCTGATGGTCCAGGCCCGGGATCAGCTCGCCCAGCTCAACCCCGAGCACACCCCGGATCTGTACGACCGCTTCCTCGGCTGGGCTCGGCGCCGCGACCGGAGGTGAGTCGTGATCGGTTTGTCAGGGCAGGGGATCGGGGTACGAGCGGAGCGGCCCATTGACGGTCATCGGCTCGGCCGGTAGACCTTGGTGATGGAGGCGCGCGGATGAGGAGAGCCCCGCTCACGCTGGAACAACTGCGGGTCGCCGTCGCCGAGGGCGAGATCGACACGGTGGTGTTGGCGCTCGTCGACATGCAGGGGCGCTTGCAGGGCAAACGGTTCCACGCCCCGTACTTCCTCGATCAGGTGGTGGCCAACGGCAGCGAGGGGTGCAACTACCTGCTGGCCGTGGATGTCGACATGAACACGGTCGACGGGTACGCGATGTCGAGCTGGGAACGCGGCTACGGCGACTTCGTGATGAAGCCGGACTTCGACACCCTGCGCCGGGTGCCCTGGCAGCCCGGCACCGCCATGCTCCTGGCCGACCTGGAGTGGCCGGACGGTGCCGGTCCGGTGGTCGCCTCGCCCCGGCAGATCCTGCGCGGTCAACTGGACCGCCTGGCCGCGCACGGGCTGACCGCGTACGCCGGCACGGAGTTGGAGTTCGTGCTGTTCCGTGACTCGTACGAGCAGGCGCTGGCGCGTGGCTACCGGGATCTCACCCCGGCCAACCAGTACAACGTGGACTACTCGCTGCTGGGCACCGCCCGGGTGGAGCCGTTGCTGCGGCGCATCCGCAACCAGATGGCCGGGGCCGGGCTGACCCCGGAAAGCGCTAAGGGCGAGTGCAACCTGGGCCAGCACGAGATCGCCTTCCGGTACGACGCGGCGGTGGCCTGCGCCGACCATCATGTGATCTACAAGAACGGGGCCAAGGAGATCGCCGCCCAGGAGGGCATGTCGATCACCTTCATGGCCAAGCCGAACGCCCGGGAGGGCAACTCCTGCCACATCCACTTCTCGCTGCGGGACGCCTCCGGCACCTCGGCGATGCTCGGCGACGGCCCGGCCCACCTGAGTGTCACCGGGCAGCGGGTGCTCGCCGGGCTGCTCGCCACCATGCGTGAGCTGAATCTGTTCTTCGCCCCGAACATCAACTCCTACAAGCGGTACCAGCCGGGTTCCTTCGCGCCGACCGCCCTGCGCTGGGGCACGGACAATCGCACCTGTGCCCTGCGCCTGGTGGGGCACGGCCAGGGGATGCGGGTGGAGAACCGGGTGCCCGGCGCCGACGTGAACCCCTACCTGGCGATCGCGGCGCTGGTGGCGGGCGCGGTGCACGGCATCGAGCAGGAGTTGGACCTGGAGCAGGAGTGCACCGGCAACGCGTACGACGACGCCGATGCCGACCGGGTCCCCGGCACCCTGCGCGACGCCCTGACCCTGTGGGAGTCCTCCACCGTGGCCCGCGACGCCTTCGGCGCCGAGGTGGTGGCCCACTACGCCAACATGGCCCGGGTCGAACTGTCCGCCTTCGACGCCGCCGTCACCGACTGGGAACTGACCCGTGGCTTCGAACGCCTCTGACCCCGCCCGTCCCCCTCTCTCCGCCGCGATCGTGCACTTTGTGTCGCTGCTTTGCAGTGGTTAGCGGCTTTTGTCCCGACCAAAAGCGCAAGATCGGCGGGGCTGGGGTGAGGGCGGCTGAGAGAGGGAGGTAGTGCGTGGGGGTGGTTTGGGAGCCGGCGCGGGGGGCCGTGTTGGCGGAGGTTGCGGATTGTTCTGTGCAGGAGGTGGATGCGGCGGTTGAGCGGGCGGGGCAGGCGTTCGAGCGGTGGCGGGGAGTTGCGCCGGGGGAGCGGGCGCGGATTCTGCGGCGGTTCGCGGGGGTGGTGGATGCGCATCTCGAGGAGCTGGCGGGGCTGGAGGTGCGCAATGCGGGGCACACCATCGGCAATGCTCGCTGGGAGGCGGGCAACGTGCGGGACGTGCTCGACTACTACGCCGGTGCCCCGGAGCGGCTGACCGGACGGCAGATCCCGGTGCCGGGTGGGCTCGACGTCACCTTCCACGAGCCGCTGGGAGTGGTCGGGGTGATCGTGCCCTGGAACTTCCCGATGCCCATCGCCGCCTGGGGCTTCGCCCCGGCCCTGGCCGCCGGCAACACCGTGGTGCTCAAACCCGCCGAGTGGACCCCGCTGACCGCGCTGCGGCTGGCCGAACTGGCACTGGAGACGGGCCTACCCGAGGGGGTGTTCACCGTACTGCCCGGTCGGGGTGAGGTGGTCGGCGAACGGTTCGTTACCCACCCGGGCGTACGCAAGATCGTCTTTACCGGCTCCACCGAGGTCGGCGCCAGGATCATGGCCGGTTGCGCGGCCCAGGTGAAGCGGCTGACCCTGGAGCTGGGCGGCAAGTCCGCGAATGTGATCTTCGCCGACGCGGACCTGGAACGGGCGGCGGCCACCGCGCCGTACGCCGTCTTCGACAACGCCGGTCAGGACTGCTGCGCCCGCTCCCGGCTGCTGGTGCAGCGCTCGGTGTACGACCGCTTCCTCGAACTGCTCGAACCGGCGGTACGGGCCTTCCGGGTCGGTGACCCGGCCGCCGAGGACACCGAGATGGGCCCACTGATCTCGGCGGGACACCGCGACCGGGTCGCCGGGCACGTCGAGGGCGCCCGGATCGCCTTCACCGGCGGATGCCCCACCGGCCCCGGCTACTGGTACCCCCCGACGGTGCTGTTCGCCGACTCGCCCGCCGACCCGCACTGGCGGGCGGAGATCTTCGGTCCGGTGGTCTCGGTGCTCCCCTTCGACGACGAGGCGGACGCGATCCGGCTGGCCAACGACACCGAGTACGGCCTGTCCGGCTCGATCTGGACCCGGGACGTGGGCCGGGCGTTGCGGGTGGCCCGGGCGATCGAGGCGGGCAACCTCAGCGTCAACTCGCACTCCTCGGTGCGGTACTGGACCCCCTTCGGCGGGATGAAGCGTTCCGGGCTGGGGCGGGAGTTGGGACCCGACGCCCTGCACGCCTTCACCGAGGTCAAGAACGTGTTCATCAGTACGGAGGAGTGAGTATGCCGGGACGGTTGCAGGATCGGGTCGCCGTGGTCACCGGAGCGGCCAGCGGGATCGGGCTGGCCACGGTACGCCGGTTCGCCGCAGAGGGGGCGAAGGTGGTCTGTGTCGACATCGACACCGAGGCCGGTAGCCGGGCCGCCGAGGAGGTCGACGGCAGCTTCGTGGCGGCCGACGTGGCCGACGAGTCGGCGGTACGGGCCCTCTTCGACGCAGTGGTCGAGCGGTACGGGCGGGTGGACATCGCCTTCAACAACGCCGGCATCTCCCCGCCGGAGGACGACTCGATCCTGGAGACCGGCCTGGATGCCTGGGAACGGGTGCTGCGGGTCAACACCACCAGCGTCTACCTCTGCTGCAAGTACGTGATCCCGCACATGCGTCGGCAGGGGCGGGGATCGATCATCAACACCGCCTCCTTCGTGGCGTTGATGGGTGCCGCGACGTCGCAGATCGCCTACACCGCGAGCAAGGGCGGGGTGCTGGCCCTCACCCGGGAGTTGGGTGTGCAGTTCGCCCGGGAGGGCATCCGGGTCAACGCCCTGTGTCCCGGGCCGGTGGCCACCCCGCTGCTGCGGGAACTGTTCGCGGCCGACCCGGAACGCGCCGCCCGTCGGCTGGTGCACGTGCCGATGGGGCGGTTCGGTGAGCCCAGCGAGATCGCCGCCGCGGTGGCGTTCCTGGCCAGCGACGACGCCTCGTTCATGACCGCCGCCCAGTTCGTGGTCGACGGCGGGATCACCGGAGCGTACGTCACCCCGCTGTGATCTCCCCGGTGCCGACGGTGATCGCCCCCGGTGCTGTCGGAGGTGCGACGACGCTCCGCAGCGTCCAATGGCTCAGATGCGTTACGTTGCTGGTCCGTCGGGGTAGAAGCGGAACGCGGCAGGGATGATCGGAGCGCATGTGGACGGCCGGGGAGGCTGCATGAACTCGGCCCAGGGGGGTGTGGGGGGCGGGAGTCATCCGTCCGGGACGGGCGGCGGGATCCCGCCCCTGCTCGCGGCGGCCTTCGCCGGTGGCGGCGAGATGGGCAGGCTGCTCCGTGAGCATGACTGGTCGACCAGCCCGCTGGGCGGCCCGCACCAGTGGCCGGACACGCTGCACAACGCCTTGAGCACCATGCTCGCCTCCAAGGCCCAGATCGTCGTGTTCTGGGGCGAGGAGCTGCGCGCCTTCTACAACGACGCCTACCGGCCGACCATCGGGGACAAGCATCCCGCCGTGCTCGGGCAACCGGCCCGGGAGCACTGGGCGGAGACCTGGGAGGTGCTGGGGCCGCTGCTGACCGGGGTGCTGCGCGACGGCGAGGCGTACCAGGCACACGACCACCACTTCCTGCTCAACCGGCACGGCTTCGTCGAGGACGTCTACTTCGACGTCTCCTACGACCCGATCCGGGGTGCGGACGGGGCGATCCACGGCGTGCTGTGCATCTGTAGCGAGACCACCGGCCGGGTGCTCGGTGAGCGGCGGCTGCGGACCCTGGCCGAACTCGGGTCGGAGTTGGCCGACCCGGGCAGCATTGAGGACCTCGGTCGGGCCGTCACCGCCGTACTCGACCGGCATCGGGCCGACGTACCCTTCGGGCTGCTCTATCTCGACGCCGGCGACGGGCGCCTGCGACAGGCCGGGGTCACCGGGGTGGACGACGCCCCCCTGGACCCGCCCAGTCGGCTGGTCGAGGTGGCGAGGACCGGTGTCGCCGCCACCGTGCCCACGGTCGACCTGCTCGGCCGGGTGCCCGCCGGGGCTGCCGACGAGGCGGTGGTGCTGCCGATCAGTGCCACCAACGAGCCCGCCGGGGTGCTGGTGCTCGGGATGGCCCGCAGGCTGCCGTTCACCGACGACTACCTGGACTTCTTCGAGTTGGTGGCCGCCCAGATCTCGCGGGCGGCCGGCAAACAGCGGGCGTACGAGCAGGAGCGGGCCCGCGCCGCCGAACTGGCCGCCCTGGATCTGGCCAAGACCAACTTCTTCGCCAATGTCAGCCACGAGTTCCGTACCCCGCTGACCCTGGTGCTGGGTCCGCTGGAGGAGATGCTCGCCGACCCCGCGTTGCCCTCGGCGGACACCCAGCGGCTCACCATGATGCACCGCAACGGGCTGCGCCTGCTGAAGTTGGTCAACACCGTGCTGGACTTCTCCCGGCTGGAGTCCGGCCGGCTGGCCGCCCACTACGAGCCGACCGATCTGGCCGACTACACCGGCCGGTTGGTCAGCACCTTCCGGTCGGCCACCGAGCGCACCGGGGTCCGCCTGGTGGTGGACTGCCCGCCGTTGGCCGAGCCGGTCTACGTCGACCAGGACATGTGGGAGAAGATCGTCCTCAATCTGGTCTCCAACGCGGTGAAGTTCACCTTCGAGGGTGAGATCCAGATCCGGGTCCGGGCGGTGGACGGGGTAGCCCGCCTGGAGGTCAGCGACACCGGTGTGGGCATCCACCCGGACGAACTGCCGCACGTCTTCGAACGCTTCCATCGGGTGCCGGGAGTACGCTCCCGCAGCCACGAGGGCACCGGGATCGGGCTGGCTCTGGTCCGCGAGTTGGCCGAGATGCACGGCGGGCAGGTCAGCGCGAGCAGCCAGGTGGACAAGGGCAGCACCTTCACGGTCACCGTTCCGTTCGGCACCACCCACCTGCCCGCCGACCGGGTGGCCGAGACCGAGGACCCCGAGCGGGAGCCGCGCCAGGCCCCCCTCTTCGTCGCCGAGTCGGCGCGGTGGACCAGCGACACCGCTGCCACCCTCCCGGCGCCGGCCACCGTCGACCCCCAGGGCCACATCCTGGTCGTCGACGACAACCCCGACCTGCGCGAACATGTGGCCCGGCTGCTCGCGCCGACCTGGGAGGTGACGACGGCCGCCGACGGCGTCGAAGCCCTGCGGTTGGCCACCCAGGTCACCTTCGACCTGGTGCTCACCGACGTGATGATGCCCCGGATGGACGGATTCGGCCTGGTCGCCGCCCTGCGGGCGGATCCCCGCACCCGGTACGTCCCGATCGTGCTGCTCTCCGCCCGGGCCGGCTCGGCGGAGGAGGTGGCCGGGCTGTCGGTCGGCGCGGACGACTACCTGACCAAGCCCTTCTCCGGGCAGGAGTTGATCGCCCGGGTCCGCGCCAATGTGGAACTGGGCCAGTTGCGTGGTCAGATCATCCGACGGCTGCGGGCCCTCGCCGACGCCGCGGTGGCGGTGAACACCGCCCGCTCCACGGCCGAGGTGCTCCAGGTCGCCGCCCGGCACGCCCTGAGCCTCGCCGAGGCCGTCCGGGTGGTGGTCGACGCCGGCGGGGCACGGTACGAGGCCGACGGCGGGGGTGCCGCCCCGACCGAGCCCTCCTTCGTACTGCCGTTGACCGGAGCCGCCAACCGGCAACTGGGGGAACTGCGGGTGTGGCGGCCCTCCGTGGACGGCGTCGGCACGGACGAGGCCGCCCTGACCCAACTGGCCCGGCTGGTCGGGGTACGACTGGAGAACGCCCAGCTCTACGAGGCCGAGCACCGTATCGCCACCACCCTGCAGCACAGCCTGCTGCCCCGTACCCTGCCGCAGCTGCCCGGCACGGTGGTGGCCAGCCGGTACCTGCCCGGCAGCGCCGATGTCGAGGTCGGCGGCGACTGGTACGACGTGGTCGCCCGGGACGAGGACGAACTCGTCCTGGTGATCGGCGACGTGGTCGGCAAGGGGGTACCGGCCGCAGCGGCCATGGGCCAACTGCGTAACGCGCTGCGGGCGTACGTCCTGGAGGGTTTCGATCCCGGCGAGTCGCTGACCCGGCTGAACCGGCTGGTGGACTCCACGGAGTCACGCACCTTCGCCACGGTCTTCTGTCTCTGGTTCAGCCCGCGCACCGGTCAGGTGCGCTACGCCAACGCCGGGCATCCCTCTCCGCTGATCATCCGGGGCGGTGAGGTGGAGTTCCTGCACGACCGGGCGCTCGGGCCCCCGGTCGGGGCGATCCCCGGTGCGGAATACGAGACGGTCTCCGGTGAACTGCGGGCCGGTGAGCGGCTGCTGCTCTACACCGACGGGCTGATCGAGGATCGGCATGTCGCCATCGACCTGGCCCTGGCCCAGTTGCGGGCGGACGCCGCCCGGCCGGGCGAACACGTCGCGGACCTGGTGGACGCCGTGGTCAAGCGGGTCGCCGACCGGCCGCGCCGGGACGACGTGGCCGTGCTCGCCCTGGAGGCGACCGAACTGAACCGGTTCGCCCTGCGGCTGCCGGCCGACCCGACCCGACTGAGCGTGCTGCGTAAGCGGCTGGAGGACTTCCTGGTCGGGCACAAGGTGAGCGAGACCGACCTGTTCGACCTGACCGTCGCGGTCTCCGAGGCGGCGGCGAACGCGATCGAGCATCCGGTCGACCCGGTGGAGCCGGTGATCGAGATCACCGTGTCGGTGGAGAACCGGGAGGTCGTGGCGACCGTGCGGGACACCGGCCAGTGGCGGGAGTCCACCGGTGCCGGTTTCCGGGGTCGGGGACTGTCCCTGATCCGGGCCCTCGGTGAACTGTCGGTCGAGCACACCCCGAACGGAACCCAGCTCACCCTGCGTCGACGGCTGACCGACTGAGCGGCGGGGCTCAGCCTGGGGTGAGCCAGGGTTGGCCGCTCAGACCGGCGATCTCCAGTACCCGGGTCACCTGCCGGGAGGGCAACACCCTCAGAGCCTGCGGGTAGTGGCCGGCGAGTCGGACCACCGCATGGATGGCCGCCGAGTCGAAGAAGGTGACCGCCCGCAGGTCCAGGGTCATCCGCGTGGCCGGCTCCCGCAGCGCGGTCTGGAGCATGGTGTCGGCGGTCGCCATGTCCACCTCGCCGGTGACCACCACCATGAGGTGATCACCGTCGGTCTCCGCGACGGCGGAGAAGACGGGAGGTGCGCCCCCTTGATCCACGCTGACACCTTGACACAGCCGAACTGGTGTGGCAACAACTCGTGGCCCTGGACGGTGGTGGGGGTCACCGAGCGCGCGGCGATAGGCTTGCGGGCATGACCGTCCGTGCGCCGCTGACCCCAGGCCGGCTCTCCCCGTGGCGGCCGGTACCCGCCCACATCACCCGGCCCGAGTACGTCGGTAAGAAGGCACCCCAGCCCTGGCAGGGCTCCCACGTGCAGACGCCGGAGACCATCGAGAAGATGCGGATCGCCGGGCGGATCGCCGCCCAGGCGGTGCAGCTCGCCGGGGAGCACTGCAAGCCCGGGGTCACCACCGACGAGATCGACCGGGTGGTGCACGAGTTCCTCGTCGACAACGACGCCTACCCCTCGACCCTGGGCTACCGGGGCTTCCCGAAGTCCTGCTGCACCAGCCTCAACGAGGTGATCTGCCACGGCATCCCCGACTCCACCGTGCTGGCCGACGGCGACATCATCAATGTCGACGTCACCGCGTACATCGGCGGGGTGCACGGCGACACGGACGCCACCTTCTGCGTCGGTGAGGTCAGCGAGGAGACTCGACTGCTGGTCGAGCGGACCCACGAGGCGATGATGCGGGGCATCCGGGCGGTCGCCCCGGGCCGCCAGATCAATGTCATCGGTCGGGTCATCGAGTCGTACGCGAAGCGGTTCGGGTACGGGGTGGTCCGTGACTTCACCGGTCACGGCATCGGTGAGGCCTTCCACAGCGGGCTGTACGTCCCGCACTACGACAGTCCCCGGCCCACCGACGTGATGGAGCCGGGCATGACCTTCACCATCGAGCCGATGATCACTCTCGGCACCCACCAGTACGACCTCTGGGAGGACGGCTGGACGGTGGTCACCAAGGATCGCAAGTGGACCGCCCAGTTCGAGCACACCATCCTGGTGACCGAGGATGGTCACGAGATCCTGACTTTGCCGTGACCGAGACCCCGGCGGCGCTCAGGGAGTCGCATCACGCGGACGTCTCCGGCGGCTGGCTACGGCCGGCCGTGTTCGGGGCGATGGACGGACTGGTCACCAACATCGCCCTGATCGCGGGCGTCGGCGGCGGCGGGGTGTCGCCGCGCAACATCGTGCTCACCGGCACCGCCGGTCTGGTGGCCGGCGCGATCTCGATGGCCCTCGGTGAGTACACCAGCGTCCAGTCGGCCAACGAGCAGATCGCAGCCGAGGTGGCCAAGGAACGTCGCGAACTGGAACGCCATCCCGAGGCCGAGGCCAAGGAGTTGGCCGACATCTGGGTGGGCCGAGGTCTGCCGCCCGAGTTGGCCCAGCAGATGGCCGAGGCGATCCGCCAGAACCCGGAGATCGCCCTGCGGGTGCACGTCCAGGAGGAACTGGGCGTCAACCCGGACGAACAGCCCAATCCCTGGACGGCGGCCTTCTCCTCGTTCCTGTGCTTCTCGGTCGGCGCCCTGGTGCCGCTGCTGCCGTACCTGCTCGGCGCGACCAGCCTGGCCCTGGCCCTGGTGGTCGGCGGGTTGGGCCTGTTCATCGCGGGTGCGGTCGTCGCCCGGTTCACCGCCCGACGCTGGTGGACCGGCGGCCTGCGCCAACTGCTCCTGGGCGCCGCCGCAGCAGCCGCCACCTACGCCATCGGCGCCCTGATCGGCGTCCAAGGCGGCCTGGGCTAACCCCTCCTTCCCTCCCCATCCCGCCCTCGTCGCACCCGCCCCGCGCGCCCTGCCCCCCGCCGATCTTGCACTTTGTGTCGGGGAATAAGCCGCGAAAGCCGCATTTCGGCGACCCAAAGTGCAAGATCGGCGCGAAAAGGGCGCTGCGGGGTGGCGCGGCAGCGCGAGGGGGTGGGGGTTAGGGGGTGGGGGTTAGGCGGAAGATGCGGATCTGGCGGTCGCCGGCTCGTTCCACGTAGGCCTGGTAGGCGGGCCATTCGTCGAGGAGCAGTTGCCACAGGCGGTCGCGTTCGGCGCCGGTGGCCAACTCGGCGCGTACCGGGATGCGGCGTCCCGCCACGTCGACCTCGGCCTCGGGGTTGGCCAGCAGGTTGAGCGACCAGGCCGGTTGTTGCTTCTGCCCCCAGTTGGAACCGATCACCACGTACCCCGTGCCGTCGGGTATGTACAGCAGGGGGTTGCTGCGGGGCTTGCCGGAGCGGCGGCCGGTCGTCGTGATCACCAGGGACGGTACGAGCCCGAGCGCCACCACCCGGCCCCGGGTCAGTCGCCCGACGATTCGGTCGGCGGGGACCAGCAGGCGCATGGCGGCACCGAACCAGCGGTACCGCCCGAGTCGGCGGGCCAGGGAACCCAGTGTGGACATCCGCACAGTGTGCCGTACTTCAGTCCAGCCGTCGTTCCACCGGTAGTCGGGAACGGGTGAACAGGGCCGCCCCGAGCATCGCCACCAGCGGCACCACCACCAGTACGCCCAGGGTGAGCCAGGGGACGACGAACGGATAGGGCGGCTCGATCGGCCAGGCCTGTGCGTACTGCCGGTTGGTGAAGAACAGGATGATCAACGCCGCGCCGAGGCCGGCGATGATGCCCAGCAGGGAACCCAGCACGGCGATCACGCCGGCCTGACACAGGGAGAGCAGTCGGCGTACGCCTGGACTGGCGCCGACCGCGGCGAGGGTGGACAGGTCGGCGCGGCCCTCGGCCGCCGCCAGGCCGGTGGCTATTCCGGCGGCACCCACCGTCACCACCGCGGAGACCCCGGCCAGCAGGAGCAGCACCCCTACGGTGCCGCTGTACCGGCTGTCGTCAGGGGTATCCACGCTGAAGGACCCGAGTGGACGGATCGCGGCGGAGAACTGCTCGTGGCGGTCCGGATCCGGCGTTCCGTCCATCGCCCAGCCGACGTGGCGGGTGTCCACCCCCAGCCGGTCGGCCACCGCCTGCGAGAGCAGGACCCAGTCGCTGCCGAGGTCGTTGTCCACGGCGTGGCCGGGAACGATCACCGACCGGGTGTGGCCGCTCAGCGAGCCATCGGAGCTCTCCTGGTAGCGCAGCTCCACGTGGCCGTTCAGCAGGTACCGGGGGTCGGTCACCACCACCCCGCCGGCCCGCAGCACCGCAGTGGCCGTGGCCGTCTCCTCCGCCCCGGTGCCGGTGAGGATCGGCAACGCCGAACCGTCGTCCACGGCGACCTGGAAGTACGGGCCGTAGTAGGCGTCCGGGGGGCCCTGGCAGCGGTCGTCGGCCCGGGCCCGACGCTGGTCGGCTTCGCTCAGTGTCTGGTCTGCCTGCCAGGGGCAGGCACGTTCGGCCGGCAGCACCGGGCTGAACTGGCACTCCTCGTGCTCGGGTAGGCAGCCGGCCAGGACCAGCGGGGCGATCGTCCGGGAGCCGAGGTGCTCCCGGGCCGGTCCGGTGATCTCGGCGAGGGTGGGCGGGGGGACAGCCTCGGGCCATTGGTCGGCCCAGACCAGGACGCTGCCCCCCGGCACCATCGGGGGGAACCGCTCCTCGTCGCGGGCCTGTTCACTGGCGAGGAAGAGACCCAGGGCGACACTGCCAGCGACCGCGGCCATCACCGCGGAGATGGCCGGGGCGGCAGAGGAACGGTTGCGGCTGGCGTCGCGTAGCGCGATCCGGGGGGCCAGCGGCAGGAACCGGCCGGCCCGGGCCACCATTCCGACCAGTGTCGGGGTGGCGAAGACCAGCCCGAGTTCACCGAGCAGCAGCCCGGCCAGGATGATCACCTGTGAGGTCAGCACCGCCCCGAGGGCGGCCACGCCCACCCCGCCGACGGACAGCAGCACCCCGATGACCAGCCAACGGCGTGGACGCGCCGGCGGGGTTCTCCGGCCGGCCAGCCCGGCCACCACGTCCTGTCGGGCGGCCGTCCAGGCCGGGGCCAGTGCCGCCAGTACCCCGGCGAGCACCGCCACCAGCCCGATCACGACCAGGGCAGCGGGCCAGACCCGGTACCCCCCGAAACGGTGCTGGACGATGAACTCCTCGACCAACGGGCGGGTGGCGAAGGCCACGGCCACCCCGAGGGCGATGCCGATCGCGGCGCCGATGCAGCCGAGGATCACCCCGTCGGCGAGCACCACTCGGCGGAGCTGGGCGGCATCACCCCCGGCCACCGAGACCAGCGCCAGGTCCCGCCGCCGTCGGCGTACCCCGACGGCGAAGGCCGGGCCGACCAGCAGCACCACCTCCAGCAGGCCCAGCCCGGCGGCCAGCAGGCCGCTACCGATCTCCTCGCCTGACGTGGCCAGGTCGAACCGTCCGTCGGCGACGACGGTGGGAGGCGTCGCGGCGATGCGGGCGGTGACCACGACCCCCTGCTCGTTGAGCTGGCGGAACAACTCGGCGGTCATCGGGGTGGGCAGGTCCACCAGGAAGTTCGGGTCGGCGCCCCCCGCGGTCGTCGGTGATCCGGTGGGATGCAGGGCGACCCCGGGGCTCAACTGTCCGGGGAACTCGACCACTCCGACGACGGTCCAGCTGCGGCTGTTGTTGCCGGCGGCGATCTGGTCACCGAGGTCGAGGTCGAGTTGACGCCGGGTGGCCGGGTTCACCGCGACCTCGTCGGCACCGGCCGGAACCCGACCGGCGTGCACCCGGGCCAGTCCGTGCCCCAGCGGGTCGGTCAGGTCGATCACGGTGGCGTTCAGATGATCGCGGACCCGGTCACCGTCGCGGACGGGGAAGGGCACCCAGTGGGTGATCGGCAGGACCCGGCTGCCGGCGGGCAGCAGCGCGGCCACCTGGTCCGCGCTGACCTTCGCCAGGGCCTCGCTCTCCTCGACCTCTTCGCCGGTTGGCCACCAGTCGTTGCCGTCGGCGCTCTGTCTGATCGGGACGCGGCTGACCACCCGCAGTTGGGCGTCCGCGTCGGCCAGGGTGCGGTCCAGATTCTCGGCGGGGGTCAGCCGCGACATGTCCACGCTGACCGCTACGAAGGTGAGCGCCAGCACCGGCAAAATGATCATGCCGAGCACCAGGGCGGTCCGCCCACGTGCCCGTCTCGTCTCCCGGCGGGCGATGCGCAGGGCGGTCCGCCACGACCCGATGAACTCCGCCGTCCGCGCCTTGCCGAGCCTCGGGTCGACCTGGTCGCTCACCGGCCGCTGCCGGAGAGCAGGGCCTCGATGCCGACCAACGGGGCGGTCGAGTCGACCGCCACACCGTCGCGCAGGAACACCACCCGGTCCGCCCAGCCGGCGTGTCGGGCCTCATGGGTGACCAGCACCCCGGCGGCGCCCGCGTCGACCCGGCGGCGCAGCAGCCGCAGCACGGCCTCCCCGGTCTGTGAGTCCAACGCCCCGGTCGGCTCGTCGGCGAGGACCAGGCGGCGCTCACCGACCAGCGCGCGGGCGATGGCCACCCGCTGCTGCTGGCCGCCGGAGAGCTGATCCGGAAAGCGGTCGCCCAACTCCGTCATGCCCACCTCGGTCAGGGCTTCCAGCGCCAATCGACGAGCCCGACGTACCCCCGTACCGTCCAGTTCCAGGGGGAGTGCGACATTCTCCACCGCGGTCAGGCTGCCGATCAGGTTGAGGTTCTGGAAGATGTAGCCGATCCGGCGGCGTCGGAGTCGAGCCAGGCCGCTGCGATCCAGCGCCTGCAACGGCTGGCCCTCCACCCGCACCTCACCGGAGGTCGGGCTGTCCAGCCCGCCGGCCAGGGTGAGCAGGGTGGACTTGCCGGAGCCGGAGGGGCCCATCACGGCGACCAGTTCGCCGGGGCGGACGACCAGGCTGACTCCGCGTAGCGCGTACACGGCGGCCGGACCGGTGCCGTGGGTGCGGTGCACCTCCCGCAGCTCCAGCACGGCCTCGGTGGCGTCATCCCCGCCGGATCCGCCGTCCACCGGCGGGACACCCTGGTCGGAAAGGGTGGGTCTCGGGTCGTTCGCCGCACTCACCGTCGGGCCTCCTCACCCGTGTGGCCCACCGCCTCCGAGTGGGACGCTGGGCCGGAGACCGGGGGGCGGTGCCGGGCCAGGCTGGTCTCGCAGTGGTCGAGCCAGCGCACCTCGGCTTCGGCCTGGAACATCATCGCGTCGAGCACCAGTCGCCAGGGCAGATCCTCCGGCCGGTCGCTGGCGTATTTCAACCGGGTCAACTCCTGGAGGGTACGCATGGTGGCGGTGCGTTGGTTCTGCACCACGGCGCGGACGTCGACCCCCGGTGTGGTCAACGCCAGGGCCAGCTTGATCGCCAGCTCGTCACGGGGGCGGTCGGTGCGGCTGATCGGGGTGGCGAACCACAGCGCCAGGTCCGCCCGCCCGGCGTCGGTGATCTCGTACGGCCGCTGTCCGGTCTCGCTCTCCGGCAGGGATCTGACGAGTCCGTCGCGCTCCAGCCTCGACAGGGTCGTGTAGACCTGACCGATGTTCAGCGGCCAGGTAGACCCGGTCGACTCCTCGAACGCCGCCCGGAGTTGGTAGCCGTACATCTGGCCGCGTTCGAGCAGGGCGAGCAGGCCGTGGCGGATGGACATGTAGCGGAGTATGCATACCAGGTATGCCGGACCGCAACCGCAAAGCCGCCCCGACCACTACGGATGTTCATATTTTCGCCCCCGGGCGGGGTCGGTTCAGCCGGGACGGCCGGGAAAGGCCACCGTCACCGGGGTGATCCCGGCCGCCCGCCGCCAGCGGGTCGCCCGCACCGAGTAGTCGATCAGTGCGGTCAGGGCCCGGTCCCGTTGCTCTCCCGTGCTGGCCGGCAGCACCGCCCGCCAGAAGGCCGCAGCGCGCTCCTCCACCTCGACCGCCAGCCGCAGGGCGCTGGCCCGGTCGGTCACCGGGAAGGGCAGGGCGTAACCGGGTCGGTCCGGTGGGACAGCCCCGCCGCCGGTGGTCAACTGCATGATCAGGGCGTCGCGTCGGCCGCGGTGGGCGGCCTCCGCCTCGACGGCGGCCTTGCGTTCGGCGTCGGCCAGCCGTACCCCGATCGGGCCGTACGCCCAGATCGCGGCGTATTCGGCGGCCAGCGCGGCGACCAGGGGGTCCTCGGTGCCGGTGGGTGCGGTCACTTGAGCGCCTCCAGGTGGGTGGCCCGCGCGGCGGCGATCGAGCCGAGCAGGGCGGCCCGCTCGGCCGGGGCGGCGGCGCAGGCTGCGGTCGCCGAGTCCCGGCCGGACCGTTCGGCCTTGCGCAGCGCGGACAGGGCGGCTGCCCGGTCCGCCGGAGGCTCGGGTGACGGTGGTGCGGCCGATCCGGACGGCGCGGCCGACGGAAGGGCCGTACCGGTCAGTCGGGCCAGTTCGTCGGCGTGGGCCTCGTGGGTCTCGGCCAGGGGGACCAGCCGGGCGGCCAGGTCGGGATGGGCCTCGGCGGTGGTGCGGAGCCCGGCCGCTAGGCGCAACGACTCCTCGATCAGGGGGGCCAGGGGGTCCGGCCGTGGCGGGTCCTCGCGGTCCAGGAGGCCGCAGCCGGTCAGCGGGGCGGCGGCTGCGCCGAGCACCAGCAAGGCCCCCGCCCGCAGCACGGTGCGCCGGGGAGGCGGGGAGGATCCCTCCCACCGAGTCGTTCTGCCCATCACCACCGGACAAGTCAACACCATCGACACGGTCGGTGTACGGCGGTGGGCGTCGGTGCGCCGCTCGGGTCCTCCTCCGGTGGGCGCGTTACGCTCTGCGCAGCCACCGGCGCGTCCGCACCGGTGGCGTGCCGGCATGGCAGTCGGCGAGCAGTGAAAGGGTCGGACAGATGACGCAGCGTGGCCGTGCCACCAGAACGACGGGACGACCCCGTGGCGGCGGCCCGGCTCCGCGAGGCGGCCAGGGTCCCCGAGGAGACCTCGCCGCCCGTCGGGAGCGACTGCGTGCGGTGATCGCACCGGTCGTCGACGGCGCCGGCTACGACCTGGAGGACCTGTCCGTGTCCCGGGCCGGTCGACGACACGTGGTTCGGGTGATCGTCGACGCGGACGGCGGGATCAACCTGGACGCGGTGGCGGAGATCTCCCGGGCGGTCTCGGCGGCGCTGGACGCGGCCGAGGAGACCGGCGGTGACATCGTCGCCGGGGAGTACCAGCTTGAGGTCAGCTCACCGGGGGTGGACCGGCCGTTGACCCTGCCCCGGCACTGGCGGCGCAACATCGGCCGGTTGGTCCGGGTGACCGTCCGAGGGGCGGGGGAATCCAGCGACCGACAGGTCACCGGCCGGGTGGTGGCCGCGGACGAGGAGTCCGTGGAGTTGGAGGTCGACGGCGAGGGGGCCTCGTGGCCGTACGCCGACCTCGGCCCGGGGCGGGTGCAGATCGAGTTCAGCCGCCTGGACGAACTGCCCGATTCAGAAGACGTCGACGACGATGACGATGACGATGTGGAGGACGAGGAGAGGTGAATATCGACCTCGCGGCGCTGCGCGCACTCGAGCGCGAGCGGGAGATCCCGTTCGACACGATCCTCGCGGCGATCGAGACCGCACTGCTGACCGCGTACCGGCACACCGAGGGTGCCCAGTCGCACGCTCGGGTGGAGATCGACCGCAAGAGCGGCGCGGCCCTGGTCTACGCCCAGGAGATGGACCCGGAGGGTGGCGTCGCCCGGGAGTGGGACGACACCCCGCACGACTTCGGTCGGATCGCCGCCATGACCGCCAAGCAGGTGATCCTCCAGCGGTTGCGGGAGGCCACCGACGAGGTGCACTTCGGTGAGTACGTCGGCCGTGACGGCGACCTGGTGACCGGGGTGGTCCAGGCGCACGAGGCGCGGGCCGAGAAGGGCATCGTCACGGTCGACCTGGGCAAGCTGGAAGGTGTCCTGCCGCAGTCGGAGCAGGTGCCCGGGGAGCGGTACGCCCACGGCGAGCGGATCCGGTGCGTGGTGGTGCACGTGTCCAAGGGGATGCGCGGCCCGCAGATCACCCTGTCGCGTACCCATCCGAACCTGGTGAAGAAGCTGTTCGCCCTGGAGGTGCCGGAGATCGCCGACGGCACGGTGGAGATCAGCGCGATCGCCCGTGAGGCAGGTCACCGTACGAAGATCGCGGTGCGTTCCGCCGTGTCCGGTGTCAACGCCAAGGGCGCCTGCATCGGCCCGATGGGCCAGCGGGTCCGGGCGGTGATGAGCGAGCTGCACGGCGAGAAGATCGACATCATCGACTGGTCGGAGGATCCGGCCACCTTCGTCGGCAACGCCCTCTCCCCGGCCAAGGCCCTGCGGGTGGAGGTGGTCGACCTGGCGAACCGGGCGGCCCGGGTCACCGTTCCGGATTTCCAGTTGTCGCTCGCCATCGGGCGGGAAGGGCAGAACGCCCGGCTTGCTGCCCGCTTGACCGGATGGCGGATCGACATCCGGTCCGACGCCGAGCAGAGTGGCTCTGCCGGCCGCCCCGGAGCCGATCAGGTCCGGGAACCGGGCGGCGCGGTCTCGGGCAGCTAGGGGTAGACTTCCACCAGTGGCACGACGCGCGCGGCCGGAGCGCACCTGTGTGGGTTGCCGACGGCGTGCGCCGGCCAATGAGTTACTGCGGATCGTCGCGATCGATGACGAGGCTGGCTACAGCCTCCGGCCCGATCCGACCCGCAGACTGCCGGGTCGGGGAGCGAACATGCACCCGGATCCGGCCTGCTTCGCGCAGGCAGTGCGGCGCCGCGCCTTCGGGCGTGCGCTGCGCCTCGCCGGGGCTCCCGATGACGGAGCCCTCGCGGAGTACCTGACGCGTCAACCACCACGTCCGGTCACCCGACCGGGCGAGGGTCGCTAGCAAGGTAGGACGACCAGCATGAGCACACGATGAAGTCCCAGAAATGACCAGGCTTCAAGTGCACGAGTGAGGTCGCTGCGGGTGCTGCCCGCACGACCTCGGAGTGAGGAGTGCAGTGGCAGGTAAGGCCCGCGTACACGAGCTTGCAAAAGAGCTCGGGGTCGAAAGCAAGACCGTTCTCGCCAAGTTGAAGGAAATGGGCGAGTTCGTGAAGTCCGCGTCGAGCACCGTCGAGGCGCCGGTCGCCCGGCGGCTGCGCAGCGCCTTCGTCGCCTCCGGCGGCGCCGGCGCTCCGACGGCTGCGCCGTCGGCCGCGCCAGCTCCGGCGGCACCGACCCCGTCCTCGCCGACCCCCGGCGAGCCCCGGATCACCGCCAAGCCGACGCCGCCGCGGCGTCCGGCGGCGCCCGGGCCCAAGCCGAAGGCCCCGGTGCCCGGTCCGCCGCCCGCGGCGGCCCCGGTCGCCAAGCCGGCGAGTGCTCACGACATCGAGGTGGCCGCCGCGGAGGCGCGCGCGGCCGCGCTGAAGGCGGAGCAGGAGGCTGCGGTCAAGGCCGCCCAGGCCGCCCGCCAGCAGCAGCGCGACAACGTCCGCCGGGAGCCCCCGGCGGAAGGGGGCGCCCGTCCGGGTCCCCGTCCCGGCCCCAGCAACATGCCGCCGCGTCCGGGTTCCCCGGCCGCCGGTCGCACTGGCGGCCCGACCCCCGGCCCGGGTGGCCGGCAGGGCCGTCCGCCGGCGCGGGGTGCCGGTAACAACCCCTTCGGCATCCAGGGCAGCCAGCAGCAGCGTCCGCCGGCCGCCGGTGCCGGTGGACCTCGTCCCAGCCCGTCCTCGATGCCGCCGCGGCCGAGCCCGGCCTCCATGCCGCCTCGGCCCAGCCCGGCCTCCATGCCGAGCCAGCGGCCCGGTCGTCCGGGTGGTCCCGGTGCCGGTCGTCCCGGTGGTGGCGGCGGTGCCGGTCGTCCCGGTGGTGGCGGCGGTGCCGGTGGCGGCTACCGCGGCGGTCCCGGTGGTGGCGGCGGTGCCGGTGGCGGTGGCTACCGCGGTGGCCCCGGTGGTGGCGGCGGTGGCGGTGGCTACCGTGGCGGCCCCGGCGGTGGTGCCGGTGCCGGTGGCGGTTTCCGCCCGGGTGCGCCGGCCGGTGGCGGTGGGCGTCCGGGTGGCGGCGGCCGTGGCCGTGGCGGCGGCGCCGCCGGTGCCTTCGGGCGTCCGGGTGGCAAGCCGACCCGTGGTCGCAAGTCCAAGAAGCAGCGCAGACAGGAGTTCGACAACCTGTCGGCTCCGACCATGAGCTCGGGTGCTCCCCGGGGTCAGGGGCAGACGGTCCGGCTCTCCCGGGGCGCCTCGCTGTCGGACTTCGCCGACAAGATCAACGCCAACCCGGGTTCGCTGGTCCAGGAGATGTTCAACCTGGGCGAGATGGTCACCGCGACCCAGTCCTGCTCTGACGACACCCTGCTGCTGCTGGGTGAGCACCTCGGCTTCAACGTGCAGATCGTCAGCCCGGAGGACGAGGATCGCGAGCTGCTCGCGCAGTTCAACATCGACCTCGACGCCGAGGTCGCGGAGGACCGCCTGGTCAGCCGTGCGCCGGTGGTGACCGTCATGGGTCACGTCGACCACGGTAAGACCAAGCTGCTCGACGCGATCCGTAAGGCGAACGTGGTGGCCGGCGAGGCCGGTGGCATCACCCAGCACATCGGCGCCTACCAGGTCCACGTCCCGCACGAGGGCGAGGACCGGGCGGTCACCTTCATCGACACCCCGGGTCACGAGGCGTTCACCGCCATGCGTGCCCGTGGTGCCCAGGTCACGGACATCGTGATCCTGGTGGTGGCGGCCGACGACGGCGTGATGCCGCAGACCATCGAGGCGCTCAACCACGCCAAGGCGGCGGAAGTGCCGATCGTGGTCGCGGTCAACAAGGTCGACAAGCCGGAGGCCAACCCGGACAAGGTCCGCCAGCAGCTGACCGAGTACGGCCTGGTCGCCGAGGAGTACGGCGGCGACACCATGTTCGTCAACGTGGCCGCGAAGCCCGGCATCGGCATCGAGGAACTCCTCGAAGCGGTGCTGCTCACCGCCGACGCGTCGCTGGAGCTGACCGCTCCGATCGACGGGCCGGCGCAGGGTGTGGCCATCGAGGCGCACCTGGACAAGGGCCGTGGTGCGGTGGCGACCGTGCTGGTGCAGAAGGGCACCCTGCGGGCGGGCGACTCGATCGTCGCCGGTGGGGCGCACGGCCGGGTCCGGGCGATGCTCGACGAGAACGGCAACCAGCTCACCGAGGCCGGTCCGGCGCGTCCGGTCATGGTTCTCGGCCTGACCGCGGTGCCGGGTGCGGGCGACACCTTCCTGGCTGCGGCGGACGACCGTACGGTGCGGCAGATCGCCGAGCAGCGCCAGGCGCGGCGGCGGGCGGCGTCCTTCGCCAACTCCCGTGGCCGGGCCACCCTCGAGACGCTCATGGAGCAGCTCAAGGAGGGCGAGAAGACCTCGCTCAACCTCATCCTCAAGGGTGACGTCTCCGGTTCGGTGGAGGCCCTGGAGGACGCGCTGTTCAACCTCGACATCCCCGAGGAGGTCCAGCTCAAGGTCCTCGACCGGGGCGTCGGCGCGATCACGGAGAGCAACGTCATGCTCGCCAGCGCCTCGTCCGAGCCGGTCACGATCATCGGCTTCAACGTGCGGGCCTCGAACAAGGTCCGCGAGATGGCCGACCGCGAGGGCGTGGAGATCCGGTACTACACCGTCATCTACCAGGCCATCGAGGAGATCGAGGCGGCGCTCAAGGGCCTGCTCAAGCCGGAGTACGAGGAGGTCGAGCTGGGCACCGCGGAGATCCGCGACGTCTTCCGCTCGTCCAAGATCGGCAACATCTCCGGTTGCATCGTCCGGTCGGGTGTCATCCGGCGCAACGCGAAGGCGCGCCTGCTGCGCGACGGCGCGGTCGTGGCGGACAACCTCACGATCAGCTCGCTCAAGCGGTTCAAGGACGACGCGACCGAGGTCCGCGAGGGCTTCGAGTGCGGTCTGACTCTGGGTGGTTACAACAACGTCCAGGTCGGCGACGTGATCGAGACCTTCGAGATGCGGGAGAAGGTTCGCGCCTGATCCTGCGGTGACGCACTGATCAAGGGGTTTACGCCGGGCGGCGTAAACCCCTTGATCATGTGGGGTGGGATGCGGGTAGTGTCCGCAGACGATGTATACCGCTACCGCAGTATTCGACCTGCTGCTGCCGGGGGACTCCCGGTCGCTGAAGGCCAAGAGATCCTACGTACGGCCGATCGTGGCGGCCCTGCGCCGCTTCGAGGTCTCGGCCGCCGAGGTGGGCGCGCTCGACCTGCACGGGCGAGCGGAGATAGGGGTGGCTGTGGTGGCCGCCGAGCCGGCCCACGCCCGTGAGGTGCTCGACTCCTGCGAACGGCTGGTGGCCGGTCGGCCGGAGATCGAACTGCTGTCGGTGCGTCGCCGACTACACGGCGAGGAGGACTGACCGTCAGCGGTCCGGGCCGTCGGCCGCCCGCGCGGGCCCGGGTGCCCCGCGGGTAGGGTTCGAGGTGTTAAGGGCCGACCCGGGCCCGGTGACGTAGGCGTCAACCGGCCCGGTCGGTAGCGGCACGCCGTGGAGGTGGCGAGATGACGGATCCGGCCAAGGTACGCCGGCACGCGGAGCGGGTGCGTGAACTGGTCGCGTCGGTGGTGCGGAGCCAGATCAAGGACCCCCGGCTCGGGATGATCACCATCACGGACGCCCGGATCACGGCCGATCTCCGCGATGCCACGGTCTTCTACACCGTGCTCGGCGACGCGGCCGCCCAGGCCGGCACCGCCGCCGCCCTGGACAGCGCCAAGGGCATGCTGCGCAGCACGGTCGGCAAGGCCCTGGGTCTGCGCCACTCGCCGACTCTGACCTTTGTCCTGGACAACGTGCAGGATCAGGTCAAGCACATCGACGACCTGCTGGCGGCGGCCCGTAACGCCGACGCCGAGGTGCAGCGCCTGGCGGCGCGGGCCGAGTACGCCGGTGACGCCCAGCCGTACCGCCTGGAGGACGACGAGGACGACGAGGACTCCGGCGAGCCCGAGGCCGGCGACGTCGACGAGGCCCGGGGCGGGGACCGGCGGTGACCGCCCCGACCGGCGGCGCCACGACCGAGACGGCCGCGCCGCCGGGACCGGCCGGGGTCGGCGGTTCGGCCCCGTACCGGCCGGCTTCCGCCGGTGCAGTCCTGGCGGCTTCGGCGGCCGGTACAGCCTCGACCGGCCCGGTGGAGGCCGACTGGGCGGCGGCGGTGGCGGCCGTGCGGCAGTTGCCCCCCGATGGTCGGGTGCTGCTGATCTGCCACGTCAACCCGGACGGCGACGCGCTGGGCAGCATGCTCGGCTTCGGGCTAGGGCTGCGTCAGCTAGGGGTGGGGCGGCTCCAGGCGACCTTTCCCGGCCCGCTGGAGATACCGGAGCCGTTGCTAGGGCTGCCCGGTCAGGAGTTGCTGGTGCCGGCGACGGAGGCCGACCCGGAGCCGGATCTGGTCATCTGCTTCGACGCGGCCAGTGAGTCCCGGCTGGGCGAGCTGGCCGGTCGGCTGACCGGCCCGGGCACCGCCCTGGTCCTCGACCATCACGCCTCGAACCCGGGCTTCGGTGATGTCAACCTGATCGACCCGGGCGCCGCGGCGACCTCCGTGGTCGCGGAGGAGTTGCTGGCCCGGCTCGGGGTCTCCCTGGATCCCGGCATCGCCGAGTGTCTGTACGTGGCGTTGAGCACGGACACCGGCTCCTTCCGGTTCGAGGCGACGACCGTGGCGGTGCACGAGATGGCGGCCCGCCTGTTGGCCACCGGCATCCGTCCCGGCGAGATCTCCCGGCGGATCTTCGACAACCGCCCCTTCGGCGCGGTGCGTCTCTTCGGTGAGGTGCTGGGCCGGGCCCGGTTGGAGCCGGCCGCCGCCGGCGGCCACGGCCTGGTCTGGACCTACGCCACCCTGGACGACCTGGCGCGACACGACCAGCGACCGTACGTGTTGGAAGCCCTGATCGATCCGGTCCGGTGCACCGCGGAGGCGGACGTCAGCTGTGTGGTCAAGCAGACCGGGGTGGCCGAGTGGGCGGTGTCCCTGCGCAGCAAGGGGGCGATCGACGTGAGTCGGGTGGCCCTGGCGTTGGGTGGCGGCGGCCATCGCCTCGCCGCCGGCTTCACCGGACGGGGAACGGTCGACGAGGTGATCGCGCGTATCCGGACGGAACTGGACGTGCCAGACGGGGAGGGTCGTATTAATCGGCAAGGGTGATATCCGGGTCGATATCAGGGGGTGTTGACCTTTCCGTACCTGGACAGGATCGGGAGAATCGGATGATGGAGCAGCCCCGCGACCTCACCCTAGAGGCCCCTCGAACCTGGGAGCGCCCGGTCGTCAGTGTGCCGGTGCTCGTCGCTCTCTCCCTGGTCGGTGGTCGTTTTCCGTCCTTCTCGACGGAGGCAAATCTCTATGTGTTCGGGGCCGGCGGGATGCTGATCTGGCTCGGGATGTCGAATCGGGTGCCGCGTCGACCGGCCCCGCAGCGGCTGAACTCGGGTGCCCTCTGGTGGACCCTGCCGGTGCTGGTGTTCGGCGTCTTCGAGGGTGCGACCTTCTTCTCGGCGGCCGGTGACGACTTCCCCACCTTCTCCCGGCTGGCGGACCCGCTGCTGGAGGACCGGCTGGTGCGGTCCGCCGGCTGGCTGGTGTGGCTGTCGGCCTTCTGGGGTTTGGTGCGGCGATGATGCGGGCCCTGGCGATCGGTGGATTCCTGGTCGGGCTGGCGCTGTTCGGCCTGGTCGAGTGGCTGGCCCGCCGGGAGGGATCGCGGATTCCGACCCTCGGCGAGGTCTGCGCGTACGTGATGCGCTACGAGGTGGGCCCGGTCCCGGTCGGGCGGATCGGGTTGTTCGGCTTCTGGTGGTGGGTGGGCTGGCATTTCCTGGCGCGGTGATCGGGTTCGATCGGTCCAGATGTCGGGAACCGTGGGCGACATGTGGACCTGAACGATAACTTGGGTATCGGCCGACGCCGTTATGGCGCAGGTCAGGATGGCGGAGCCATACCCTGCGCCGCTTTCCTCCAGGGTCGACCGACCCGGGCCGTAAAGGTCGTCCACCCGCCGCTCCGGCGACCCCGGAGCCTGGGTCGGGCGCCGTCAGCGACATCGCCCGTGACGCGCCGCCGTGCTCGGCGACGCGCGCCCTGGAAGGGACTCACCATGGCCGCCAAGCCCAAGCCCGAGACCACCGACGAGGCCCGCGAGCAGGCCCGCCGCGCCCTGCAGACCTCCATGGACACCCGTCAGTGAACGTACCCGACCGGCGGTGACGCCGAGACCGCCTGGCACGTACGGCGTCACCGTCCGGTAGTTCCACCGCTCCACCACCGCCCGCCATGGTGTGACGTGACCGCCATTGGTAAGCAGCACACTTCTCTTGTCTCCTTACACCTCGCGTGCCAGTATCGGCGGCGATGAGCCAGCCCACCCCGACCGTCGACCGGGTCGCCTCGCCCCGCCGGATCGCCGCGCTAGCCCTGCCGGCCCTCGTGGTGCTGGCCGCCGAGCCGCTCTACGTCCTGGTGGACACCGCCGTCGTCGGGCATCTGGGTCAGGTTCCGTTGGCGGCGGTCGCCGTCGGCGGCACCGTGATGACCCTCACCGCCTGGGTGGGCACGGTCGTCGCGTACGGCACCACCGGGCGCGCCGCCCGCCGCTTCGGTTCCGGGGACCGGGCCGCCGCGGTGGCCGAGGGGGTGCAGGCCTCCTGGCTGGCGCTGGCCCTTGGGGTGCTGGTCGCCATCGGGATGCAGGTCGGTGGCCCGGCGCTGACCGGTGCCCTGGCCGGCGGGGGAGAGGTCGGCAGGGCCGCCGGTGAGTGGCTGCGCATCGCCTCCCTCGGGGCCCCCGGGCTGCTGCTGGCCGCCGCCGGCAACGGCTGGCTGCGCGGTGTGCAGGACACCCGTCGGCCGCTGTGGTTCGTGGTCGGGCCCAACCTGCTCTCGGCGGTGCTCTGCCCGGTGCTGGTCTATCCGGTGGGGATGGGCCTGAACGGTTCCGCGGTGGCGAACGTGATCGCGCAGACCCTCTCCGGGGTCCTGTTCGCCGGGGCCCTGGTGGCCGAGCGGGTGGCCCTGCGCCCGCACCCGCGGGTCATCGGCCAGCAACTGGTCCTCAGCCGGGACCTGTTGATCCGTGGGGTGGCCTTCCAGGCCAGCTTCCTGTCCGCGACGGCGGTCGCCGCCCGGTTCGGCGCCGCCGCGGTCGGTGCTCACCAGATCGCGGTACAACTCTGGTTCTTCGCGGCCCTGGTGCTCGACGCGCTGGCCATCGCCGCGCAGGCCCTGGTCGGTGCCGCCCTGGGGGCCGGCGACGATCAGGCGGCCCGCGCCCTGGCCAAGCGGATCGGTCGGTTCGGTGCGGTGTGCGGGGCGGCGTTCGCCGTGCTGGCCGCAGCCGGGGCGGGGGTGGTGCCGACCTGGTTCAGCGCCGAGCCGGCGGTACACGAGCAGGCCCTGGTGGCCTGGCCCTGGTTCGTCGTCATGCTGCCCCTGGCCGGGGTGGTGTTCGCCCTGGACGGGGTCCTGATCGGTGCCGGCGACATTCGGTATCTGCGTAATCTGACCGTGGTCGGCGCCCTCGGCGGATTCCTCCCCGCGATCTGGCTCTCCCACGCCTTCACCCTCGGCCTCGGCGGCATCTGGGCGGGTCTGCTGCTGTTCACCGTGATCCGGCTGATCGGCCTGGTGCTGCGCCTGCGCAGCGGAGCCTGGGCGGTCACCGGGGCGGTCCGCACCGAATCCCGGGCGACACCCGCCGCCTGATCCCGGCCGGAACAGGGTCAGATCTGGGCGTAGAGGGCGTAGAGCAGCGACACCAGGGCCATCACCACGATCCAGGAGACGACCATGGCGACCATCTTGAAGGTGGTCGGGTAGCGCTGGTAGAGGCGGTCCCGGTCCTGCCAGGCCCACCAGCGGCGGCGCAGCCGGCCCACGCCGGGCAGGGCGGCGAACGCCTGGGCGACCCGCACCCCCAGGGTGCGCCTGGGAGGTGGCGGATCGAGCATCCAGGCGGGCAGGGTGCTCGCCGGTCGGGGCGTACGCAGGCGGATAGTCTCATCGGGCCGCTCGGTGGATGTGCCGCCGGTGGTCATTTCGGTCTCCCCGTGGTCGGCGGCACCGGATCGGCCGACGCCGCTGTGAGTTCATCGTCACAGTCGTGTTCCACGCCGTAAATCCGGTTTCGGCGGCCGGTCGTCCGCTGCCGGGCCCGCCGGGTCGATCTGGCAGGCTTGCACGTCGTGAGCACAGACGGTCTGATCGTGGTGGACAAGCCGGGCGGCATGACGTCGCATGATGTGGTGGCGCGCATCCGCCGATTCGCGCGTACCCGCCGGGTGGGCCACGGCGGCACCCTGGATCCGATGGCCACCGGGGTGCTGGTGATCGGGGTGGGTCGGGCCACCCGCCTGCTGACCTACGTGATCGGCGCCGACAAGACCTACGCCGCCACCATCCGGTTGGGCCAGTCCACCGTCACGGACGACGCGGAGGGCGAGGTGATCGCCACCGCATCCGCCGGTGCGCTGACCGACGAGGCGATCCATGCCGCCCTGGCCGCCTTGACCGGCGAGATCGACCAGGTGCCGAGCGCGGTCAGCGCCGTCAAGATCAACGGGCAGCGGGCGTACAAGCGGGTCCGGGACGGCGAGACCGTCGACCTGCCGGCCCGGCGGGTCACCGTGTCCCGGCTGGAGGTGCTGGCCATCCGCCGGGACCAGCCCGAGGTGGTGGACGTAGACGTGGAGGTGGCCTGCTCGACCGGCACCTACATCCGGGCGATCGCCCGGGACGCCGGCCTGGCGCTGGGGGTCGGCGGACACCTCACCGCCCTGCGGCGTACCGCCGTGGGGGGTTTCACCCTGGCCGAGGCCGCCACCCTGGATGAGCTGGAACAACGCGCCCCCGAGGTGGTCGACCTTCCGCTGGCGGCCGCCGCCGCCCGGTTCTTCACCACCCGGGTGGCCAGCCCGGAGGAGGCGAAGGTGCTCTCCCACGGCGGCCCGCTCGACCCGATCGGCCACCTCGGGCCGTACGCGGTCTTCGATCCGGCCGGCCAGTTGATCGCTATCGTCAGCGAGCGGGCCGGCCGGGCCCGCGCGGAGATCGTGCTCGCCCCGGCGTGACGGCGGCCGACACCCGAGTGGAAGACCTGGCAGTACCGGCTACAGGAAGGACGAGCATGCAGCGGTGGCGGGGGTACGACGCGGCGCCGGGGGGTTGGGGACGTTCGGTGGTCACCATCGGGGTCTTCGACGGCGTGCACAAGGGCCACCAGGCCACCATCGGGCACGCGGTGGCGCGCGCCCGGGAGTGGGGAGTGCAGTCCGTCGTGGTCACCTTCGACCCGCATCCGGCCGAGGTGGTGCGGCCGGGTTCCCATCCGGCGGTGCTCACCGAGCCGGCCCGCAAGGCGGAGCTGATCGAGGCCCTCGGTGTCGATGTGCTCTGTGTGGTGCCGTTCACCTCCGAGTTCTCCCGGCTGCCGGCGGAGGCCTTCGTCCACGACGTGCTGGTCGAGCACCTGCACGCCGCCCTGGTGGTGGTGGGGGACAACTTCCGGTTCGGGCACCGGGCCGCCGGGGACGTGGCGCTGTTGGAGCAGTTGGGGCGTACCTTCGGCTTCGCCGTCGAGGGGGCACCCCTGGTGGCCGAGGCCGGCACGGTCTTCTCCTCGACGTACATCCGCTCCTGCGTGGATGCCGGTGACGTGACCGCGGCGGCCAGCGCCCTGGGGCGTCCGCACCGGCTGGAGGGGGTCGTGGTCCGGGGTGACCAGCGCGGCCGGGAGTTGGGCTTCCCGACCGCCAACCTGCTCTGCCACCGCTACGCCGCGATCCCGGCCGACGGCATCTACGCCGCCCGGCTGATCCGTCGGGGTCAGCGTGAGCCGCTGGGCGCGGCCGTCTCGATCGGCACCAACCCGACCTTCGCCGGCCGGGAACGCCGGGTCGAGGCGTACGCGCTGGATTTCGACGGCGACCTGTACGGCGAGCGACTGGCCCTGGATTTCGTGGCCCACCTGCGGGGACAGGTCCGCTTCGACGGCGTCGAGCCACTGGTGGCCCAGATCGCCCAGGACGTCGAACGGACCCGCCGGGCGCTGGCCTGACGGCCTCATTCGGGCGATGGTCACGAGGTGCTGGTAGGCTGACGAAGACGTCGGCTGACCGACGTGGGTCCTCGCATGTCTGCTCGACGCCGCGGATGCGAGGACGTCCGGTAGCGATGCCCAGCCTGCAGAGATTCAGCCTGGCTCGCACGGACACCATCGACAACCCACTGAAACAGGGAGAACATGGCGCTCGACCAGCAGGCAAAGGCCAAGATCCGCGAGGAGTACGCGACCGTCGAGGGCGACACCGGTTCGCCGGAGGTGCAGGTCGCGGTCCTCACCAAGCGGATCGCTGACCTCACCGAGCACCTGAAGGTGCACAAGCACGACCACCACAGCCGCCGTGGGCTGCTGCTGCTGGTCGGCCGCCGCCGTCGGCTGCTCAACTACGTGCAGAAGAAGGACATCAACCGCTACCGGTCGCTCATCGAGCGGCTCGGCCTGCGCCGGTGACGTGAGACGGGGGAGTGGCCACCGGGCCGCTCCCCCGTCGGCGTAACCACCTCGAGACACGGGCCGCGAGCACCCAGACAGGGGAGCCGTCGGCGTACCGGTCTCCGGTAGTGGCCTCCGGGTGTCTCCGGCTTTCGCCGGTGGTCCCGGGCGCTTCGATCGAAGACCGGCCGTCGGTACAGCTCCCGCTCGTGGCCCCCCGATGCGAAGGAGCATTGCCGCACCATGACCGAGACCAAACTCGGCACCGAATCCCGCACCGCCGTGATCGACAACGGGTCCTTCGGCACCCGTGAGATCACCTTCTCCACCGGCCGGCTGGCCCGTCAGGCCGCCGGCTCCGTCGTCGCTCAGCTCGGCGAGACGGTCGTCCTCTCCGCCACCACCGCCGGCAAGCAGCCGAAGGAGCAGTTCGACTTCTTCCCGCTGACGGTCGACGTCGAGGAGCGGATGTACGCCGCGGGCCGGATCCCCGGCTCGTTCTTCCGCCGGGAGGGCCGTCCCAGCGAGGACGCCATCCTCACCTGCCGCCTGATCGACCGGCCCCTGCGCCCGTCGTTCGTCAAGGGCCTGCGTAACGAGGTCCAGGTCGTCGAGACCATCCTCGCGCTCGACCCGCAGCACCCGTACGACGTGGTGGCGATCAACGCCGCCTCGATGTCGACCAAGCTGTCCGGCCTGCCGTTCTCCGGCCCGATCGGGGCCACCCGGATGGCGCACGTCGACGGCCAGTGGGTCGCCTTCCCGACCCACGACGAGCTCAGCCGGGCCACCTTCGACATGGTGGTTGCCGGTCGGGCCCTGGCCGACGGCGACGTCGCGATCATGATGGTCGAGGCCGAGGCCACCGAGCACACCGTCAAGCTGGTCGCCGACGGCGCCCCGGCCCCGACCGAGGAGGTCGTGGCCAGCGGCCTGGAGGCCGCCAAGCCGGCCATCCGTGAGCTGTGCCGGGCGCAGAGCGAGCTGGCCGAGGTCGCCGCCAAGCCGGTCGCCGAGTTCCCGGTCTTCCTGGACTACTCCGATGACGCGTACGACGCGGTCGCCGAGTTCGCTCGCGGCGATGTCGCCGAGGCTCTCCAGATCGCCGGCAAGGCGGATCGCGAGGAGGCCCTGGACGCGGTCAAGTCCCGCCTGGTGGAGGAGCTCGGCCCGCGCTTCGAGGGCCGGGAGAAGGAGCTGTCGGCTGCCTTCCGCTCGCTGACCAAGTCCGAGGTGCGCAACCGGGTGCTGCGGGAGCAGGTCCGCATCGACGGGCGTGGCCCGCGCGACATCCGGCCGCTGAACGCCGAGGTCGGGGTGCTGCCCCGGGTGCACGGCTCGGCGCTGTTCGAGCGCGGCGAGACCCAGATCCTGGGCGTCACCACCCTCAACATGCTGCGCATGGAGCAGGCCCTGGACACCCTCTCCCCGGAGAAGTCCAAGCGCTACATGCACAACTACAACTTCCCGCCGTACTCCACCGGTGAGACCGGCCGGGTCGGTTCGCCGAAGCGCCGCGAGATCGGCCACGGCGCCCTCGCGGAGCGGGCCCTGATCCCGGTGCTGCCCTCGCGGGAGGAGTTCCCGTACGCCATCCGGCAGGTCTCCGAGGCCCTGGGCTCCAACGGCTCCACCTCGATGGGCTCGGTCTGCGCCTCCACCCTGGGCCTGCTCAGCGCCGGTGTGCCGCTGAAGGCCCCGGTGGCCGGCATCGCCATGGGCCTCATCTCCGACGAGGTCGACGGCAAGACCCAGTACGTGACGCTGACCGACATCCTCGGTGCCGAGGACGCCTTCGGCGACATGGACTTCAAGGTCGCCGGCACCCGGGACTTCGTGACCGCCCTGCAGCTCGACACCAAGCTCGACGGCATCCCGTCCGACGTGCTGGCCGCCGCGCTCCAGCAGGCCCACGAGGCCCGGCAGACCATCCTCGACGTGATGCAGCGGGCCATCGAGTCCCCGGCCGAGATGTCCGACTACGCGCCGCGGGTCACCACGGTGAAGATCCCGGTCGACAAGATCGGCATGGTGATCGGCCCGAAGGGTCAGACCATCAACGCCATCCAGGACGAGACCGGCGCCGAGATCTCCATCGAGGACGACGGCACGATCTACGTCGGCGCCACCAACGGCCCTTCGGCCCAGGCGGCGGTCGACCGGATCAACGCCATCGCCAACCCGACCATGCCGAAGGCCGGGGACCGGTTCCTCGGCACCGTGGTCAAGACGGCCCCCTTCGGCGCGTTCATCTCGCTGCTGCCGGGTCGTGACGGCCTGCTGCACATCTCCAAGGTGGGCGACGGCAAGCGGGTCGAGAAGGTCGAGGACTTCCTCAACGTCGGCGACAAGGTCGAGGTCGAGATCGCCGACATCGACCAGCGGGGCAAGATCTACCTGGACAAGGTCCGTCCCGAGGGCGCCGAGGCACCGGCTCCCGCCGAGGCGGGCGGCGAGCGGCCGGCAGGCCGTGGTGACCGGGGTGACCGTGCCCCGCGCGACCGGGGTGACCGCGAGCGTGGCGGTGACCGGGGCGGCCGTGGCCCGGAGCGGGGCGAGGGCGGAGAGGGCAGCGAAGGCGGCGACTCCCGGCCGCGTCGGCGTACCCGGCACAGCTGATCTTCGACAACCGTAGTGAACCGGCCGGGCGACCATGTCGCCCGGCCGGTTCGTCACCGTCAACCCCCTCGTCGTACCGGAAGCAGGTTGCCGTGAGTCGTACCCGGCGAACGTCTCTGTCCGTGACTCGCCCGCCAGCGACGCCACCCGGCCCCGGCCGGCAGGCAGTCGGTACCGTGCGGTCCGCCGGCGGCGCCACCCGGGCCGTCACCCGCACCCTCAGTGAGGACCCCTTGGGGGGTACGGTGCGCCGCACCGTGCTGCCCAGCGGGCTGCGGGTACTGACCGAGGCCATCCCGGCGATGCGCAGCGTCTCCTTCGGCATCTGGGTCGCGGTCGGTTCCCGGGACGAGACCGGGTCCACGGCCGGTGCCGCGCACTTCCTGGAGCACCTGCTGTTCAAGGGCACCCACAAGCGGGGTGCGATGGAGATCTCCTCGTCGATCGAGGCGGTGGGCGGCGAGACCAACGCCTTCACCACGAAGGAGTACACCTGCTACTACGCCCGGGTGCTCGACGAGGATCTGCCGCTGGCCATCGACGTGATGTGTGACCTGGTAGCCGACTCGGTGCTGGAACCGGCCGACGTGGAGACCGAGCGGGGCGTGATCCTCGAGGAGATCGCCATGCACGACGACGAGCCCGGCGACGAGGTGCACGACCTGTTCGCCCGGGCCGTCTACGGCGACCATCCCCTGGGCCGGCTGATCTCCGGTACCTCGGACACGGTCACCCCGATGACCCGCCGCCAGATCCAGACCTTCTACCGGCGCCGGTACGTCGCCCCGCAGATCGTCATCGCCGCCGCCGGCAACCTCGACCACGCCGCCGTGGTCCGGCTGGTCCGGCAGGCGCTGCGCGGCACCCCCCTGGACACCGACCCGGCCCCGCCCGCGCCGCACCGCCCGGCCAGCCCGGCGGTACGCACCCGGTCCGCCCGTACGGTGGTGGAGGTCAAGGAGACCGAGCAGGCGCACATCGTGCTCGGCTGTCCGGCCATCGACCGGCTGGACGACCGCCGTTTCGCGCTGAATGTGCTGAACAACGTGCTCGGCGGTGGCATGTCCAGCCGGCTGTTCCAGGAGATCCGGGAGCAGCGGGGGCTGGCCTACTCGGTCTACTCCTACGCCAGCCAGTACGCCGACAGTGGGGTGTTCGGCGTCTACGCCGGGTGTGCCCCCGGCCGGGTGGACGAGGTGCTGGCGCTGACCCGGGCCGAGTTGGCGCGTACCGCCGCCCACGGCATCACCGAGGCCGAACTGGCCCGGGGCAAGGGGATGAGCAAGGGGGCCTTCGTGCTCGGCCTGGAGGACACCGGCTCGCGGATGAGCCGGCTGGCCAAGGGCGAACTGCTCTACGGCAACCTGATGCCGGTGAACGAACTGCTCGCCCGGGTGGACGCGGTCACCCTGGAGGACGTCAACACCCTCGCCGCCGACCTGCTGGCCCGACCGATGTCCCTGGCAGTCGTCGGCCCCTTCGCCGACCGCGACTTCCCCGCCTGACCCCTCGGCTGTCCGGCTGTCCGGCGGGGTGATCGCCGCATCTCGCCGGATCTCCCGCCTCTGCGGCTGGCGGCGGACCTGTTGGGATAGGTTGTGCCGCGTGACTGACGAGCGGGAAAAGGGCGGGCTGATCCGGGTCGGCGTACTGGGTGCGCGGGGTCGGATGGGCGCCGAAGTGTGCAAGGCCGTCGAGGCCGCTACCGACACGACGCTGGTGGCGGCGGTCGACCAGGGCGACGAACTGTCCACGGTGGCCCAGGCCGGGGCGCAGGTGGTCGTCGACTTCACCACCCCCGGCGCGGTCATGGACAACCTGCGCTGGTGCATCGAGCAGGGCATCCACGCGGTGGTCGGCACCACCGGCTTCACCGAGCAGCGCCTCGACCAGGTGCGCGACTGGTTGGCCGGCAAGCCCGGGGTGGGTGTGGTGATCGCCCCGAACTTCGGCATCGGCGCCGTACTGATGATGCAGTTCGCGGCCCGCGCCGCCCGGCACTTCGAGTCCGTGGAGATCATCGAGCAGCATCATCCGCGCAAGCTCGACGCCCCCAGCGGCACGGCCACCCACACCGCCCGCCTGATCGCCGCAGCCCGCGCCGAGGCCGGGCTGGGCCCGGTGCCGGACGCCACCGCCGACGAGGTGGCCGGTGCCCGGGGCGCCGACATCGACGGGGTACGGGTGCACGCCGTCCGCGCCACCGGGCTGCTGGCCCACCAGGAGGTGCTGTTCGGCACCGCCGGTGAGACGCTGACCATCCGGCACGACTCGTACGACCGGGTGTCCTTCATGCCCGGGGTGCTGGTCGCGGTCCGCGCGGTCGGCGACCGCCCCGGCCTGACCCTCGGCCTGGACCCCCTGCTCGACTGACCGCCCCCGGGGGGGCCTAGGTGCGGGTCAGCCCGCGTCGGTCGGTTCGGTGGGGAGGGCCACGTGCAGGCGGAGCTGGGGGACCAGCATGTCGTCCACGTCCAGCGCCCGGCCCGCACCGTCCGGTTCCCAGCCGGCGGCGGTAAGGAACTTGCGGGAGGCCTGATCGCCCTCGAAGACCCAGGCCAGCGCCGTGGTGAAGCCGGACTCCCGCCACAGGTCGACACTGGCGGCCAGCAGGCGGCTGCCGTGCCCCCGGCGGCCCCACCGGGGCTCCACCAGCAGGTCGGTCACCGCGACCACCTCCGGGCCGAGGGCCTCGGCGGGCTCGTTCGGGGCCAACGCCTCGGCGTCCACCGGACCGGAGGCGGCGAAGCCCACCAGATACGATTGCTCGGCCTGTTCGACCGCGACCAGGACCCGGTGGTGTTCGCTGGGCGGGCGGCGTACCGCAGCCTCCCAGCGCTGAGCGAGCAACCCCTCGTCGAGCTCGGCCAGCACATGCCGGGGCAGCAGTCGCCGATAAGCGACCCGCCAGGTGGCGAGCTGGATGCGTGCGATCTCGCCGGCGTCCTCGGGACGCGCCGGGCGGACAAACCCGAGAGCCATGGGACGACAGCCTACGCAGGGTGAGGGAGGCGACGGTGGCGCAGGGTGCCAGGCGGACGGTCGGACAGATCGTCTTCGTGGTCGTACTCGCCGTCGCGGTGGCCGCCTTCCTGTCCGTGGCGGCGGCCCGGCACGGCTTCTTCGACCTTCAGGTCTACCGGGGGGCACTCATCTGGTGGGCCCGTGAGGGCGGGGAACTCTACGACCACCTGCGCCCCGGCACCCAGTACGGCTTCACCTATCCGCCCTTCGCGGCGCTGCTGATGCTGCCGATGGCGTACCTGCCCTGGCACGCGGCGATCGTGGTGAGCGTGGCCGCCGGGGTGGCTACCAGCGCGGTGTTGATCTGGTGGCTGCTGGACCCGGTGTCCCGGCGGGCCGGGTGGACCCGCTGGTTCGCCTTCGCGGTGGCGTTCTGCCTGGCCGCCGCCTTCGAACCGATGCGCGAGACCATCAACTTCGGCCAGGTCAACACCCTGCTGCTGTTCCTGGTGGCGGTGGACCTGATGCGACTGCTGCCGGGCGGCAGCCGGTGGGCCGGCATCGGCATCGGCCTGGCCACCGCGATCAAGCTAACCCCGGGCATCTTCATCGTGTACCTGCTGGTGACCGGTCGCATCCGGGCCGCGGTAACCGCCGTGGCCGCCGCTACCGGGGCCACCGTGCTGGCCGCGGCACTGTTCCCGGACGCCTCCCGGGAGTTCTGGACCACCGCGCTGTGGAACACCGGTCGGGTCGGTGAGCTGGCGTTCGTCTCCAACCAGTCGCTCCGCGGTGTGGTGGCCCGACTGGACCCGACCAACCCCAGCACCCTGGCCTGGCTGGGCCTGGTGGCCGTGACCGTGGCGCTGTGGGTGTGGCGGTCCCGTGCCGCCGTACGCGCCGGGAACGAGACCGCCGGGCTGGCCCTGACCGGCGCGGTGATGTGCCTGGTCAGCCCGGTCACCTGGGTGCACCACCTGGTCTGGCTGCTGCCGGGTCTGCTGCTGCTGGTCGAGGGGGCCGTCGCCGCGCCGTCGGGCAGCCGCCGACGCCGTGGCCTGCTGGCCGCCGCGATCGTCGGGTACGGCTTCCTGATCAGCCGGATCGTCTGGGCCTGGGAGAAGGACTTCACCGGGCTGGACGGGTTCGTGTTCAGCAACACCTATGTCTGGATCAGCCTGGCCTTGCTGGCCTTCCTGCCGGTACGCCGGCCCGGCTGGACCGACGAGCCACCGGCCTCAGCGGTCGAGTCGTCCGGCGTACCGCAGCTCGACCAGGTGCAGCGGCGCACGCCCGCCGGACAGTGGCACCGGGTAGGTCGACCGCTCACCGTCCGGTGACAGCCCGGCCCGCTGATAGAACCGGCGGGCCCGGTGGTTGTCCGCCAACACCCAGATCCGGTACTCGGCCAGGCCCCGCTCGCGCAGACCGGCCTGAGCCGCCGCCAGCAGGGCGGGTGCCGTGCCGTCACCCCAGTGCTCCGGCACCACGTACATCGCCACCACCTCGCCGTAGGTCGGGTCGAGGTCGCCCCGGTCCTGGTTGTTGCGGTACGGGCCGAAGGTGGTGAATCCGGCCAGCGTGCCGTCGATCTCGGCCAGCAGGGTGGTGAAGGGGTGCTCCGGATCGGCGGTACCCAGATCCCGGCGCCGTTGGGCCCAGGCCACCGGGTTGAGCCGATCCAGCACCTCGTCCGGCATGATCCCGGCGTACCCGGCCCGCCACCCGCTGATGTGCACCCGGGCGATCGCCTCGGCGTCGGCGGCCTGTTCACGACGGATGGTCGGCATGACTGCCGTTCTACGTGGCCGACGACGGCAGGTCCAGCGTGGCACACCTGTGTCGTACCGCTGGCGTAGCCTGCCCGCGATGGCCATCAAGGAATCGCTCTCCCTCACCCAGGCTCGGCGGATCGCGCTGGCCGCCCAGGGGTTCGCCGACCCCGCGCCCACCGGGGCCCCCACCCGTCGTCACCTGCGTCGGGTGCTCGACCGGGTCGGCCTGATCCAGATGGATTCGGTCAACGTGCTGCAACGGGCGCACTACCTGCCGCTCTACAGCCGGATCGGGCCCTACCCGACCTCGCTGCTCGAATCGGCCGCCTACCGCAGCCCTCGTGAGCTGTTCGAGTACTGGGGGCATGAGGCGTCGCTGGTGCCGGTCGGCCTGCATTCCGTGTTTCGCTGGCGGATGGCCCGGGCCAAGGCCGAGGCATGGGGTGGCATGCGCCACATCGCTGCGGAGCAGCCTGACCTGGTGGCCTGGGTCCGCGACGAGGTGACCGCCCGAGGGCCGCTGACCGCGGCCGAGATCGAGCACGACGCGCCCCGGGCGACCGGCAACTGGGGGTGGAACTGGTCGGCGGTCAAGCAGGCCCTGGAGTTCCTCTTCTGGGCCGGTGAGGTCTGCGCCGCCGAGCGCACCACCTCCTTCGCCCGCCGCTACGACCTGCCCGAACGGGTGCTGCCGGCCGAGGTGCTGGCCGCCCCGACGCCTACGGACGCCGAGGCGTACCGCACCCTGGTCGGCATCGCCGCCCGGTCGCTGGGAGTGGCGGCGGAGCCGGAGCTGCGCGACTACTTCCGGCTGCCGGTGGCCGGAGCCCGACAGGCCATCGCCGAGCTGGTCGAGGCGGGGGAGCTGCAACCGGTCACGGTGCAGGGCTGGCGGCACCCGGCCTGGCTGCACCACCAGGCCCGGCTACCCCGGTGGGTACGCGGCAACACCCTGGTCAGCCCGTTCGACCCGCTGGTCTGGGAACGGGGCCGCACCGAGCGGCTGTTCGACTTCAGCTACCGCATCGAGATCTACGTGCCGGCGGCCAAGCGGCTGTACGGCTACTACGTGCTGCCCTTCCGGCAGGGGGAACGCTTCACCGCCCGGGTCGACCTCAAGGCCGACCGCAAGGCCGGGGTGCTGCTGGTGCCGGCGGCCTGGGCGGAGCCGGGGGCCGACCCCGGGGAGACCGCGGTGGCGCTGGCCGCCGAGCTGTACCGCCTGGCCGGCTGGCTGGGACTGGACGCGGTGGCGCCGCCGGCCGCCGGAGACCTGGCCGCCCCGCTGGCCGCAGCCCTGGTGGGCCTGTCCGGTGTACGGTGAGGCTCGTGACGAGCGTTGACCGATCGCCCGCCCAGCCGCACCCGTCGAGCGGGGAACCGACCTTCCCCGGCACACCGACCGAAGCCGTGCCGACCGAGGCCGGGGCGGCTGTTGGCGGGCAGACCCTTGGCGCGCCCGGGGGTGCCGGGCCGGTTGCCGGGATGCCGGCGGGTGAGGTGGGTCCGGGCGGGTGGCCGGCGGGTCATCCGGGCGGCTATCCGGTGGTCGAGTCGGATCGACTGACCCGGTTCGTGGCGCGGATGTACGAGCGCACCCCCCGTTGGGTGGTGCCCTTGGCCGCGCTCGGCTGCGTCGGCGCCGGCATCGGTTACACCCTGCTCAGCGACCCCACCCGGTCGGCGCCGGACGCCCTGCCGAGCTGCCTGCTCAAGATGACCACCGGGCTGGACTGTCCTGGCTGCGGCGGCACCCGTGCCCTGTGGTACGTGCTGCACGCCGACCTGCCGGCCGCCGCCCGGCACCACTTCCTCTTCGTCTTCGCGTTGCCGTTCCTGGCGTACTTCTTCATCGCCTGGGCCGGCCGGCAGGCGTTCGGCTGGCGGCTACCCGAGCTGCGGGTGGGCCCGAAACTGGTGGGTGGCTTCCTGGCCGCCTGGATGGCCTTCTCGGTGGCCCGCAACCTCCCCTGGCCCCCCTTCACCGCCCTCTACGTCTAGCCCCACCCTCGCGCGCCCCCTCCCCACGCCCCCACACGCCCCTCTCTCTGCTCGCCGATCTTGCACTTTCTGTCGGGACAGAAGTGGTCAAGGGGTGTATTTCGGCGACCAAAAGTGCAAGATCGACGGGGCTGTCAGCGGGGTGGCGCGGGGGAGTCAGCGGGGTGAGGGTGGGGTGTGGGCGGTGGGGGTGCAGGGGTGGGGAGGGTGGGGTTGGGGTTAGAGTCGCGGCATGCCGGAGATGGTGCAGCCCCAGGTCAGGTTGATCGCGTGGACTCATTTCGAGCCACCGCAGGATGTGCCGTGGTCGACGGACGCCGACGGGGGGCAGGCGCTCGCGGAGTTCGCCGGGCGGGCCTGTTACCAGAGCTGGAAGAAGCCGAACCCGGCCACCGCCACCAACGCCGGTTACCTGGCACACATTCTGGAGGTCGGGCACCTCTCCGTGCTGGAGCACGGTTCGGTCAGCTTCTACTTCACCGGGGTGTCCCGGTCCTTCACCCATGAGCTGATCCGGCACCGGCACTTCTCGTACTCGCAGCTGTCCCAGCGGTACGTCCCGGAGCGGGACGCGGCGATGGTCGAGCCGCGGGTGATCGCCGAGGACCCCGAGCTGCACAAGCGCTTCGTGGAGGCCGCGGAGGCCAGCGTACGGGCCTACAACGAGCTGCTGGAGGGGCTGGAGCGGCACTTCGTCGACGAGCCCAACCCGACGCTGCGGCGCAAGCAGGCCCGTCAGGCGGCCCGTGCGGTGCTGCCGAACGCCACCGAGACCCGCATCGTGGTCAGCGGCAACTACCGCGCCTGGCGGCACTTCATCGCGATGCGGGCCACGGAGCACGCCGATGTGGAGATCCGCGAGCTGGCGGTGGAGTGCCTGCGGCAGTTGCAGGGGGTCGCCCCGAACGTCTTCGCCGACTTCGTCATCTCGACCCTGGCCGACGGTACCGAGGTCGCGGCGAGCCCGCTCGCTGAACAGTCCTGAGCGGTGGGGCTGCCCCGCCTGGCGAGCATGCCACCCTTCCCCGGCAGCCCTCCCTCCGCTGTCCGATAGGTTGTCACCATGACGCACGACCACGTTGACGCCCCGGCACGGGCGGTGTCCCGCCCCTTCGGTCGGCTGATCACAGCCATGGTGACCCCGTTCACCGCCGAGGGTGTGCTCGACCTGGACGGCGCCGCACGGCTGGCGAACCATCTCGTCGTGGAGCAGCGCAACGACGCGCTGGTGATCAACGGCACCACCGGTGAGTCGCCGACCACGACGGACGCCGAGAAGGAACAGCTGATCCGGACAGTGGTGGAAGCCGTCGGGGACCGGGCGCGGGTGCTGGCCGGGGTGGGCACCAACGACACCCGGCACACCATCGAGCTGGCCGCCTCGGCGGAGAAGGCCGGTGCCCACGGACTGCTCGTGGTCACCCCGTACTACAACAAGCCGCCCCAGGCCGGGTTGCTGCGACACTTCACCGCGGTGGCGGACGCCACCGGCCTGCCGGTGATGTTGTACGACATCCCGCACCGCTCCGGGGTGCCGATCGAGACCGAGACCCTGGTCCGGCTCGCCGAGCACGGCCGGATCGTCGCGGTGAAGGACGCCAAGGGTGACCTGACCGCCACCAGTTGGGTGACCAGCCGGACGGATCTGGCGTACTACAGTGGTGAGGACTCCCTGACGCTGCCCGCGTTGGCCGTCGGCTCGGTCGGCGTGGTCGGCACCTCCACGCACTTCACCGGCGCGGAGACCAAGCGGATGATCGAGGCGTACGACGCGGGCGACACCTCCACCGCCTTGGCCCTGCACCACAGGTTGCTGCCGCTGTTCACCGGAATCTTCCGTACCCAGGGCACGATTCTGGTCAAGGCCGGTCTGAACGTCCAGGGCCTGCCGGCAGGCCCGGTCCGGTCGCCGTTGGTGACGGCGACCGAGGACCAGGTGGCCCAGTTGCGCGCGGACTGCGCGGCAGCGGGCCTACCACTTCCCGAATGATCAAACGAATGCACGGACGCCGGGTGACGGCGCCGCAGAATGAGGTGAGCGCGTGACCGAGGCGCACAACGAGGAGGCTCAACTTCCCCCGCCGCTGCCGGAGGGCGGATTGCGGATCATCCCGCTCGGTGGGCTCGGCGCCATCGGTCGGAACATGACCGTCTTCGAGTACGACGGGAAGTTGCTTGTCGTCGACTGTGGGGTGCTCTTTCCCGATGTGGAGCAGCCCGGGGTCGACCTGATCCTGCCGGACTTCGGGCCCATCCTCGACCGGCTCGACGACATCCAGGCGATCGTGCTGACCCACGGTCACGAGGACCACATCGGCGCCGTGCCGTACCTGCTCGCCCACAAGCCCGACATCCCCCTGGTCGGCTCGCAGTTCACCCTGGCCCTGGTCGAGGCGAAGCTGGCCGAGCGGCGGATCCAGCCGTACACCCTGACCGTGCGCGAGGGCGGTCGGGAACGGCTCGGCCCGTTCGAGTGTGAGTTCTTCGCGGTCAACCACTCCATCCCGGACGCCCTGGCGGTGGCCATCCGTACCCCGGCCGGGCTGGTGCTGCACACCGGTGACTTCAAGATGGACCAGCTTCCGCTGGACGGCCGGATCACCGACCTGGCCGGGTTCGCGCGGCTCGGCGCCGAGGGTGTGGACCTGCTGCTGTCGGACTCCACGAACGCGGAGATCCCCGGCTTCGTCACTCCGGAACGGGAGATCGGCCCGGTCCTGGACTCGATCTTCGCCAAGGCGCGGGGTCGGATCATCGTGGCCTCCTTCGCCTCCCATGTGCATCGGGTGCAGCAGGTCTTCGACTCGGCGCTCGAGCACGGCCGCAAGGTGGCCCTGATCGGTCGGTCGATGGTGCGCAACATGGGCATCGCCCGTGACCTGGGCCTGCTGAACATCCCAGCCGGCCTGGTCGTCGGTCTGGACGAGGCGACCTCCATGCCGCCGGAGCAGATCGTGCTGATGTCCACCGGCTCGCAGGGGGAGCCGATGAGCGCCCTGGGCCGGATGGCCAGCGGTGATCACCGGCACATCACCATCGCCCCCGGGGACACCGTGGTGCTGGCCTCCTCGCTGGTGCCCGGCAACGAGACCTCGGTCTACCGGGTGATCAACCGCCTGGCCCGGGCCGGTGCGGTCGTGGTGCACAAGGACGTGGCCAAGGTGCACGTCTCCGGGCACGCCCCGGCCGGTGAACTGCTCTACCTGCTCAATGTCGTACGCCCGAGCAATCTGATGCCGGTGCACGGCGAGTGGCGGCACCTGCGGGCGCACGCGCGGCTGGGCATCGAGTCCGGGGTGGCCCCGGACCGGGTGGTGCTCTGCGAGGACGGCGACGTGGTCGACCTGGTGGAGGGCCGGGCCAGCCTGGTCGGCCGGGTCAAGAGCCGGTACGTCTACGTCGACGGCCTGGCCGTCGGCGACGTCAGCGAGTCCCTGCTCACCGAGCGGCGCATCCTCGGTGACGGCGGGTTCATCGCGGCCACCGTGGTGGTCGACTCGGTCACCGGCAAGGTGGTCGCCGGTCCCACCGTCTCCGCCAAGGGCTTCTCGGAGGACGCCGCGGCGTTCAACGCGGTGATCCCGCTGGTGACCGAGGCCCTGAACCGGGCCGCGGCGGACGGGATCACCGATCCCCACCAGCTCCAGCAGATCGTCCGTCGGACGGTGGGCCGCTGGGTCAACGACGCCTACCGGCGCCGACCGATGATCGTGCCCACCGTCGTCGAGGTCTGAACCGTTCGGAGCTCGGAGCCGTACTCCGCCCCGGCAGGCGTGCCCGCGCCTGCCGGGAGGAGCGTGGCGGATGGACCGCAGGAAATGGACAGCCCTCGGTGTCGTGGTGGCTGCGGTGGGCGCGGCGGCGGCGGTGACGCTGCCGTCCTTCGCCGGTGAGGGTGGCACGGCACCCAGTGCCTCTACCGCGCCGACCGTGCCGGGTGCCGACCCGGAACTGGTCGAGGCGATGGGTCGTGACCTGGGGCTGAACCAGTCCCAGGTGGCGGCCCGACTCAAGACGGAACGCTGGGCCGGCGGGGTGGTCGAGCAGCTTCGGACGGAACTCGGCACCGACTACGGGGGCAGTTGGCTCAGCGCCGACGGCGGCCAGTTGAACGTGGCGGTGGCCGACCCGGCCGAAGCGGCACGGGTCCGGGCCACCGGGGCGGTGCCGAAGGTGGTCGAGCGTGGGGTCGGGCAGCTCGACGCGCTCAAGACCAGGATGGACCGCAACGCCGCCCACGCCCAGCAGGTCTCCGGCTGGTATGTCGACGTGGCCTCGAACAGTCTGGTGGTGCTGGCCCAGCCGGGTGCCGAGGCGGCCGGCTGGCGGTTCGTCGCCCGCGCCGGGGTGGCCCGCCAGGCGGTCCGGATGGCCACCGAGGAGCAGCCGCGCCTCTTCGCCGATGTCCGGGGCGGGGAGCCGTTCTTCGTCGGCGCGGGACGCTGCTCGGTCGGGTTCGCGGTGGTCGGCGGCTACGTCACCGCCGGACACTGTGGCCGGGTCGGTGCCCGCACCTCCGGGCCGGACGGGGAGTTGCAGGGGGTCTTCCGGTCCTCCTCCTTCCCCGGCGACGACTGGGCCTTCGTGCAGGTGAACAGCAACACCAGGGTGTTGCCGGAGGTCACCGACTTCCGGGGCGGCATCGCCCGGGTCGCCGGCTCCCGGGAGGTGGCCGTCGGCTCGTCGATCTGCCGTTCCGGCTCCACCACCGGGGTGCGCTGCGGCACCGTGCAGGCCCGCAACGCCACCGTCCGCTACCCGGAGGGGCTGGTCAGCGGGCTGGTCCGGACCAGTGTCTGCGCCGAACCGGGTGACTCCGGCGGCTCGTGGATCTCGGGCAACCAGGCCCAGGGGGTCACCTCCGGCGGTTCGGGTGACTGCGTACGCGGCGGCACCACCTTCTACCAGCCGGTCAACGAGATCCTGCAACGCAACAACCTGACCCTGCTCACCACGCAGAACTTCCGCACCCTGGGCGGCCGGCGCTGATCGGCCGGGCCCGGCCGGCCGCGCGCCGGTCGGGCCCGCCGCACCGGGTGCGTCGGCACCGGGTCAGGGCAGGGCGGCGACCGCCTCGGCGTACGCGACCCCGGTCCGTACCGCCGCCTCCACCAGCACGGTGACCTGGGCCGGGGCCACCCCGTACGCCAGGTCGGTGGCCACCTCACCGGCCAGCACCAGCTCACCGTCACCGGGATCGTGCACGTACGCCTTGGGCAGCAGCCGGTCCCGGTTCCACCCGTTGCAGAAGGCGTACGCCTCGGCCCGGCGGTCCGCCGGCAGCCGGCGGTCGGCGACCACCCGGGCGTGCAGCACCTCGCCGCGTTCCCCGGCCCGCCGGAACTGGATCACCGCCTCCCCCCAGCGCCCCCGCACCGTGCCGGCGCTGTCCAGGGCGTACCGATCGCCCCGCCGGTCCAGCGCGGCCGTGATCATCCCCACGGAGAGGGCGGCCAACTCCTCCTCGCCCGCCGGGTCGGGTGCCCCGGAGAAGAACCCCTCGTCGGCCTCGTCCGGCTCCTCCGCAGGCAGCGGCACCGGCGCGGCCAACGGTCGTTCGGCCAGCCAGGCGGCCATCCGACCGGACTGGTGGCCGGTGCCGTTGCGGGCGTCGAAGCTGCCGGCCAGCTCGGTGGCGACCGCGAGCAGATCGGCGCCGAGGGCCGCCACCGGGACGGTCCCGGCGGGCCGCCCCTGATAGGCCGGTCGCGGTACGATCCGATCGCCGTCCTCCTCGGCGGCAAGGGTGCAGACCAGCGCCCCCGCTGCGGCGAACTCCATCACGGCCAGGTCCTCGTGCGGCTGGTCGAGCCGGGGCAACTGCTCGACCAGGATCGCCAGCCCTCGGTCCAGGTGCCCGCCCAGGGCGCAGTAACGCAGGTGGGTGGCGAGGTGGTCGAACCCCTCCGGCGCCACCCGGTGCCGCCGGTAGGCCCGTACGTGCGCCTGCGCCGCCTGCTGCGCCGCCCCCGCCCGCAACCAGGGCAGCAGGGCCCCCGTCAGGGCGGCCTCGGGCTGGGCGGTGCACCCCAGCGGACCGTCCAGCAGGGGTGCCACCAGGGCGATCGCCTCAGCCCAGTCGCCCCAACCGGCGAGCAGTTCGGCCTGGCGGACCGGCAGGCAGTCGGGACATCCGGCGGCCGGGTCCGGGTCGGCGGCCTGCCAACGCCGCAGCCAGTGCCGGGCGGTGGGCTCGTCGCCGAGATGATCGGCGATGCGGCAGCGTAGCTGGGCGACCAGAGCCGACCCGGTGTCGGCCGGGTCGTCGAGGTCGTCCAGCACGGACCGGGCCTGGTCGATGCCGACCCGGGGGGTGCCGAGCAGGGCCTCCACGGCGTACCGCTGGTAGCGGCGCAGGGTCTCGGCGTCCGGCCGCGCAAGGGGTGTGCCGTCCTCGGGGCGGTGCGGGCGGCGGGCCGCCTCCAGACAGCGCCGGACGGGTTCGAAGAGTCGCCACCGTTGGCCGCCGCGCACCTGGGCCTCGACCAGTTCGGACCAGGCGGCCAGCGCCGTGCCGGGATCGCCGGTGGCCTCCGCTAGGGCGGCCACCCGTTCCAGTTCGGCCGTACGCGCCTCACCGTCCGGCATGTCCCGCGCCTCGGCCAGCAGCTCGGCCGGTCGGCGCTCGACCGGTGCCGACATCCGGGGCCGGTGGCGGCGACCGGTGGCCCACCCGCTCACCGGTGGGCCGTCCCGGCCACCCGGCCCACCTCGGCGGCCAACCGGCAACCGGTGCCGATGCCCCGGTGCAGCAGCCGGTCCAGTTGGTGGGGGGTGACCCCCCGTTCCAGGTCGGTGATGACCTCGCCGCAGACCCGGGCCTGCCCGGCGTCGTCGACATGGACGAACGCCTTGGGCCAGAACCGGTCCCGGTTCCACCCGTTGCAGAAGTCGTGCAGCCGGGGCACCACCTGCACCGGGAAGGGGTGAATGGCGACCGTACGGACCTGGAGCAGCTCTCCGGCGTCACCGGCGCGCAGGAACCAGATGTGCGCCTGCGCCCACCGTCCTACCAGGTCACCCCCGGCCTCGGTGGTGACCGGGTGGCCCCGGTGGGCGAGCACCGCGGCGATCAGGTCGTGGGTCAGGGGCCGCAGGGTGCCCGGATGCCCGGCCAGCGGGTCGTCCAGACCGTCGTCGTACTCCGGCGACGCCATAGACATCCCTTCGCAGGCGAATATCACGACAGGTGGCGGGGACCGCGTTGCGACACGCGGAGCCGACTGGAAGACCGGCGTATCGCGGGACCCGCCGTTACGGTGATGCTATGGCGGGCCGTACCTCTCAGGCGAGCCGGCGACGCGGCGCGTCGCCGCGTGCTGGCGCGAACAGTCGTGCCCGTCAACCGGCGAAGAAGGCCACACCGGCCCGCCGCCGTACCGCCTCGCGAGGTCCCGGCCCGGCCGCCTACATCGGTCGGGCGGTCCGTGCGGTGTGGATGGGGCTGGCCCACAGCGTCGGCTGGGCGGTACGCGCCGCCTCGGGCCGTGACCTGGAGCCGGAGCACCGCCGCGACGGCGCCGGGCTGCTGATGATCGGCCTGGCCCTGCTCAGCGCGGCAGCCCTCTGGTTCTCCGCCGCCGGGCCGGTCGGCGCCCGCCTGGCCGACACCGTCCGGCTGTTCCTCGGCGCCATCTCCGTGGTGGTGCCGGTGCTGCTGGGCATCGGGGCCTGGCGGCTGATGCGCGAGCCCAGCGATCCCGAGCACCGGGGCCGGGGCTGGGTCGGCTGGGGTTCCATGCTGATCGCCACGGCCGCGATGCTGCACATCGGGCAGCAGCCGGGCGACCCGGGGGAGCGGGACTTCGCCGGGGGCCTGATCGGCGCGGGGGTGGGCAGCCTGCTGGAACGGGCGGTCACCGCCTGGGTCGCGGTGCCCCTGCTGATCCTGCTGCTGGTCTTCGGCCTGCTGGTGGTCACGGCGACCCCGATCAACAAGATTCCCGAACGGCTCGGTCTGCTGGCCGGCAGCATGGTCGGCCAGACCGGGCAGGAGACCGAGGAGGCCCCGGCCCCGCCGGCCCGGCGTCGCCCCGCCAAACGCACCCCGCCTCCGGTCGACCCGGAAGACTTCGACGACCTGGACGATGTGGATCTCCAGGAGACCATCGTCCTGCCCCGCAAGGCGCCCTCCCGGGTGCCGGCCAGCCGCAAGCCGGCCGAGCCGCCGGAGCACTCCCCGGCACCCACCCGCGCCGAGCAGTTGGCGCTGACCGGGCTGGCCGGTGACTACACCCTGCCGCCGGCGAACATGCTCGGCAGCGGGGCCGCGCCGAAGACCCGCAGTAAGGCCAACGACGAGGTGATCGCCGCCCTGACCGGGGTCTTCGAACAGTTCGACGTGGACGCCGCGGTCACCGGCTTCACCCGGGGGCCGACGGTCACCCGCTACGAGGTCGAGCTGGGCCACGGGGTCAAGGTCGAGCGGATTACCCAGCTGTCCCGCAACATCGCCTACGCGGTCAAGTCCCCGGACGTACGCATCCTCAGCCCGATCCCCGGCAAGAGCGCGGTCGGGGTGGAGATCCCGAACACCGACCCGGAGAACGTGGCCCTTGGTGACGTGCTGCGCTCCCGCGCCGCCACCAGCGACCACCACCCGATGGTGGTCGCCCTGGGTAAGGACATCGAGGGCGGCTACGTGGTGGCCAACCTGGCGAAGATGCCGCACATCCTGATCGCCGGGGCCACCGGCGCCGGGAAGGCTCTGGCCCTGGACACCCCGATAGCCACACCTGATGGCTGGTCCACGATGGGCGAGCTCGGTGTCGGCGATCAGGTGTTCGACGAGCACGGCCAGCCATGCACGGTCGTGGCCACCACGCCTGTCATGCACGGTCGACCTTGTTACGAAGTGGAGTTTTCTGACGGCACCGTGATCGTCGCTGACGCCAACCACGAATGGCGTACGACGACCCGGGCCGAGCGCACGCAACGTTTGCACAGGTGGAAGGACGGGTCCTACTGGTCACCAGCGGATCGCGAACTGCTCGCTGGCCGGTTGACCGAGGTGTTGATGGAACCGGACCGCCCTGTGTCGAGCAGGGAGGTCTTGACGGAACTGGGCACACAGTTCCAGAACGTGCTGTACCGGATCCTCCGGAATGCCCCCAGGAAGTCGGTGCTGGCCAGGGTGCCGTACGAGCGTGCTGGCCGTGTGGTGACTCGTTGGGTCCCCACTTATTCCCGGCACTACGTGTACGAGGCGTTGTCCCAACGAGTACACGCTCCCGGTCGGTCGGTCGGTCGGAAATACCGTGCCCCGGGCAGCGTGACAACGGCTGAGATCGCCGCGTCTCTTAGGGTGGGACCGAATGGACAGTGGACCAACCATGCCGTGGATGTCGCCGCCCCGCTGAGCTGTCCCGAGCAGGAACTGCCGGTCGCTCCGTACACCTTGGGATGCTGGCTGGGCGACGGGACGACCGGTTCTGCCATGCTCACCACTGCCGACGACGAGATTCTTGATCAGATCCGGATCGACGGCTACGTGTTGACCAAACACCCGAGCAGTAAACTTCACTACACCATCTCGAACCGTCCCGACCGTGAACGACGTATCGCAGAAGCGCTGTTGCTGATTGAGCAGGGACTGGGTGGGCGAGCCGCAGCCAAGCATGTTGGTGTGTCGGTGGCAGCCATCTATCGTGCTCGGAAGCAATGCCAGCCAGCGGGCGTCTGTGTACCGGTGACATCGCCTGAACCCTATCGGCAGCCATACCGAACGCTGCGAGCGCTCTTTCGGGAGATCGGGGACAAACATATCCCGCCGGTGTACCTCAGAGCCTCTGAGTCTCAACGCCGTGCCCTGTTGGCTGGTCTGCTGGACACTGACGGCACCGTCTCGAAGCGAGGCGGCGTGGAGTTGACGCTCACCAACGAGCGGCTTGCCCGTGACACCCTCGAACTTATCCATGGCCTTGGCTACAAGGCGACGATGACAACGAGGGCTGTTGGAGGAAGGAAGCCGACGACCTCGACTGCTTATCGGATTCGCTTCACTCCATTGGACAAGGTGTTCCGGCTTAGCCGAAAGCTGAGTCGGCAGGTGGTGGAAAACCGTGCCACGGTGTCCCGCCGGTACATCGTCGACGTGCGGCTGGTTCCGTCGGTGCCCGTCCGCTGTATTCAGGTGGACAGCCCGAGCCAAATGTATCTGGCCAGCCGGGCCAACATACCGACCCACAACTCGAGCATCCTCAACTCGCTGCTCGTGTCCATCCTGACCCGGGCCACCCCGGACGAGGTGCGGCTGCTGCTGATCGACCCCAAGCGAGTCGAGATGACCGGCTACGAGGGCATCCCGCACCTGGTCACCCCGATCGTGACCAACGCGAAGAAGGCCGCCGACTCGTTGGAGTGGGTGGTCCGCGAGATGGACATGCGTTATGACGACCTGGCGGCCAACGGGGTCCGGCACATCGACGACTTCAACCGCAAGGTCCGCAACGGCGAGATCAAGGCGCCCCCGGGCAGCGAGCGGGAGATCCGGCCGTACCCGTACCTGCTGGTGATCGTGGACGAGCTGGCCGACCTGATGATGGTCGCCCCCCGCGACGTGGAGGACTCCATCGTCCGGATCACCCAGCTGGCCCGGGCCGCCGGCATCCACCTGGTGCTGGCCACCCAGCGGCCGAGTGTGGACGTGGTGACCGGCCTGATCAAGGCCAATGTGCCCTCCCGGCTGGCCTTCGCCACCTCCTCGCTGGCCGACTCGCGGGTCATCCTCGACCAGCCGGGTGCGGAGAAGCTGCTGGGTCGGGGCGACGGGCTGTTCCTGCCGATGGGCGCCTCCAAGCCGATCCGCATCCAGGGCGCCTGGGTAACCGAGCGCGAGATCAACGACGTCGTGAAGTTCTGCAAGGACCAGCGCGAACCGGAGTTCCGTCCGGACGTGCTGGCCCCCGCGCAGGACAGCAAGAAGAAGATCGACGAGGACATCGGCGACGACCTGGACCTGCTGGTGCAGGCGGTCGAGTTGGTGGTCACCTCGCAGTTCGGGTCGACCTCGATGCTCCAGCGCAAGCTGCGGGTCGGCTTCGCCAAGGCCGGCCGCCTGATGGACCTGATGGAGACCCGGGGGGTGGTCGGCCCCTCGGAGGGCTCCAAGGCCCGCGAGGTGCTGGTCAAACCGGACGAGCTGGAAGAGGTCCTGGCGGGCCTGCGCGGCGACGAGGACTGACCGCCGCCGAGAGCACCGATGGGCATACGTCACGGGCCCGCCGCGTGTCGCGGCGGGCCCGTGGCGGGTCGGTGGCTCAGAGGGCGCCGAGGATCAACATGCTGAGCAGCATGGCGACCACGTTGGCGCCGGCGGCGTACCAGCCCAGTGGCTTGTCGCCGAGCACCGCGCCGACGATGCCGAGGACCAGACCGATGACTCCGAAGAGAATCGGATTGAGCAGCAACGCGAGAACCGCGCACACGAAGCCCACGATGGTGCAGATGCGGGCGGCGCTGGTCGAACGAACGGTGCTGGTGGCCATGTCTGCCTCCGGATGGTGAGTCTTCCTCTGCCGTCCGGTCTCTACCCACTGGTGCGGGCCGTCACGCCCACCCCCTGGGATGAAGGTCAGTGGAAGGCCTTCAGGCCGACCACTCCGGCGACCACCAGCAGCAGACACAGGATCCGGGGCAGGCTGGTCGACTCGCCGAGGGCGAACATCCCCACCAGGGCGGTGCCGGTCGCCCCGATGCCCACCCAGACGGCGTACCCGGTGCCGACCGGGATCTCCCGCAGCGCGTACGCCAGGCCACCCATGCTCAGCACCAGGGTGACCGCGAAGACCGCGGAGGGGAGGGGCCGGGTGAAGCCGGCGCTGCGGTCCAGGGCGATCGCCCACGCCGTTTCCAGCAGTCCGGAGAGCACCAGCACGATCCAGGCCATCGGGTCACCTCTTCACGGTCGCCCGAGCCACCTGGCACGGGACGAGTCGGGTCCAGTTCCGGGGCGTCTTGACCTGACCGGGTACGCCCACGACTCGTCCGGGGGGCCGCAGGGGCCACCGGGGTCGACCGTAGCACCGTCCCCGGTCCCCAGGCTCAGGTGAGACCGATCACCTGAGGTGGACCTCAACCTCGCTTGACGTTGCACGATGGAAGGCATGACCCTCCTCATCTCCGATCCGGAGGTCGCCGCCGCCCTGGACGCTCCGACCACCGTGGAGGCGATGCGCCACGCCCTGCTGGCCGCGTACGAGGGGCGGCTGGTGGCGCCGCCCCGGGCCGCCGCGCCGCTGGGCGCCGGCCGGATGGTGCTCACCGCCGGGCACCTGACCGGGCAGTGGTACGGCTACCGGTCGTACGACACCTTCGGTCATCCGGGAGCCGAGCAGGTGGTGGTGCTGCACGACGGGCGGACCGGCGCGGTGCGGGCGGTGGCCGTGGGGGAGGAGTTGGGGTCCCGGCGTACCGGTGGGCTGGGCGGGGTCGCGGTGGACGCGCTGGCCCGACCGGAGGCCACCACCCTGGGGGTGATCGGCTCCGGCGGGCAGGCCTGGACCCAGGTCTGGGCGGCCGCCGCCGTACGCCCGTTGCGGGAGGTGACCGTGTTCAGCCGGTCGGCGGCCCGTCGGAGCGCCTTCGCCGACCGGGTGCGGGCCGAACTGGGCATCCCGGCCCGCGCGGTGGACACCGCCCGCGCCGCGGTGCACGACCGGGACGTGGTGGTGCTCGCCACCACCAGCCCGACCCCGGTGCTGGACGCCGCCGACCTGACCCCGGGCACCCATGTCAACGCGGTCGGCTTCAAACAGCGGGACCGTACGGAGTTCGGCCTGGATCTTCTCGACGCCGCCGCTGTGCTGGTCACCGACTCCCCGGCGCAGGCCGGGGCGTACGTGCCGCCGATGCTGGCCGCCGAAGCGCCGTACGCCTCGCGGTTGCGTGACCTGGGCGCGGTGCTGGCCGGGGCGGCACCGGGTCGCACCAGCGCGGACCAGCTCTCGGTCTTCTGCTCGGTCGGCCTGGGCGGCACCGAGGTGTTCCTGCTCGACCGGCTGGTCCGGACCCTGGCCCCGGTCTCCCCGAGCTGATCCGCCCGACCTGTTGGACACCGCGCCCGCCCCGCCGGGGAAGGCACGGCGGCCCGGTACCCTCGGATGGTGTCTGCCACCTCTTCTGACGGTCGTCGTGTAGCCCTGCTGACCCTGGGCTGTGCCCGTAACGAGGTCGACTCGGAGGAGTTGGCCGCCCGACTGCACGCCGACGGCTGGCAGGTGACCACGGACGGCGAGGGCGCCGACGTGGTGGTGGTCAACACCTGCGGTTTCGTGGAGAAGGCCAAGCAGGACTCGATCCAGACCCTGCTGGCCGCCGCCGACACCGGCGCCAAGGTGGTGGCCGCGGGCTGCATGGCAGAGCGGTACGGCCGGGAGTTGGCCGACAGCCTGCCCGAGGCCCAGGCGGTGCTCAGCTTCGACGACTACCCGCAGATCGCCGCCCGGCTGGACGCGGTGGTCGAGGGCCGCGAGTTCACCGCCCACACCCCCCGCGACCGGCGGGAACTGCTGCCGCTGACCCCGGTGGCCCGGCGGGACAGCGCGGTGTCGCTGCCCGGGCACGGTCGGAGCGCGGACGTCGACGAGCACACCCCGGCGCATCTGCGTCCGGTGCTGCGGCGTCGGCTCGACAGCGGGCCGGTGGCCTCCCTCAAGCTGGCCAGCGGCTGCGACCGCCGGTGCGCCTTCTGCGCCATCCCGGCCTTCCGGGGCGCCTTCGTCTCCCGTACCCCGGACGAGTTGCTGGCCGAGGCCGAGTGGCTGGCCAAGAGCGGTGTCCGCGAGCTGGTCCTGGTCAGCGAGAACTCCACCTCCTACGGCAAGGACCTGGGCGACCCCCGAGCCCTGGAGAAGCTGCTGCCGCAACTGGCCGCGATCGAGGGCATCGTCCGGGTCCGGGCCAGCTACCTCCAGCCGGCCGAGACCCGACCGGGTCTGATCGAGGCGATCGCCACCACCCCGGGGGTAGCGCCCTACTTCGACCTGTCGTTCCAGCACTCCAGCGAGCCCGTGCTGCGCCGGATGCGACGCTTCGGCTCCACCGACCGGTTCTTGGAGCTGCTGGCCTCGGCGCGGGAGCTGGACCCCCAGGCCGGGGCCCGGAGCAACTTCATCGTCGGGTTCCCGGGCGAGACCCGGGCTGACGTCGATGAACTGGTCCGCTTCCTGACCGAGGCCCGGCTGGACGCGATCGGCATGTTCGACTACAGCGACGAGGACGGCACCGAGGCCGCCGGGCTGCCCGGCAAGGTCTCCGCCGCCACCATCAAGCGCCGGTACGACAAGCTCAGCGCGCTGGCCGACGAACTGTGCTCGCAGCGCGCCGAGGACCGGCTCGGTACGACCGTCGAGGTGCTGGTCGACTCGGTCGACGGGGATCTCGTCGAGGGGCGGGCCGCCCACCAGGCGCCGGAGGTGGACGGTTCGACCACCCTCGTCACCCCGGACGGCGGTGGGGTCGATCTGGCCGCGCTTCGCCCGGGTGACCTGGTCCGGGCCACGGTGACCGGCACGGAGGGAGTGGACCTGCTGGCGGTGCCGGATGAGATGATCTCGGCGGCGCCCGGCGCGACACGGTGACGGCGGGGCGAGACGAGAGGGAACGACAGCATGGGGTGCCCGAGCGTGGGCCGATGACCGGCGCTACCGAGTCGACACCGGCTCCGGTGGCGGCCGGGGTGCCGGTGGTGAACGCCGCCAACGCGCTGACCGCCCTGCGGCTGCTGCTCGTACCGGTCTTCGCGGTCTCCGTGGTCTTCTCCGGCATGACCCACCCCGGTTGGCAGATCACCGCCTGCCTGATCTTCGCGGTGGCCTCGGCCACGGATCTGGTCGACGGCTGGATCGCCCGCCGGTTCGGGTTGATCACCGCGGTCGGCAAGGTGGCCGACCCGATCGCCGACAAGGCCCTCACCGGCGCCGCCCTGCTGCTGCTGTCCTTCTACGACCGGCTGCCCTGGTGGGTGACCGGGCTCATCCTCGCCCGCGAACTCGGCATCACCGCCCTGCGGTTCTGGGTGATCCGGCGCGGGGTGATCGCGGCCAGCCGCGGCGGCAAGGTCAAGACCGCCCTGCAGATCCTGGCCATCGTCTGGTACCTGTGGCCGATGCCGGCCGGGCTGGCCGGTGTGGGTCCCTGGATCATGGGGGCGGCGGTGGTGGTGACCGTCGTCACCGGCTTCGACTACATCGCCCAGGCCCTGCGCCTTCGCCGCTCCCGTAGCTGACCCGTCCCGCTCCCGCTGGGCGGCCGAACCGCGCGGCGGCGAGTAGAACCCCGGCTGGTCGGGAAGGATGTCAGGCGTGGGTGTCAGAGAAGCCGAAGGATCGATGGGTCGCGCGGCGGCCGCCGTGGTGCACCGTCTCACCGAGCGACGGGAGACCCTGGCCACGGTCGAGTCGCTGACCGGAGGGCTGCTGGCCGCCACGATCGTGGAGATCGCCGGGGCCAGTGTCGTCTACCGGGGCGGCCTGGTGGTGTACGCGACCGAGCTGAAGGAATGGCTGGCCGGGGTGCCGGGACAGCTGTTGGCCGAGCGCGGCCCGGTCGACGCCGAGGTGGCGGTGGCGCTGGCCGAGGGGGGACGCCGCCGCTGCGGGGCCGACTGGGGGTTGGCCACCACCGGAGTGGCCGGCCCGGAGCCGCAGGACGGCAAGCCGGTCGGGCTGGTCTTCGTCGCGGTCGCCGGCCCGGACGGTACCCAGGTGCGTGAGCTTGACCTCGACGGCGGACGCGACCAGATCCGGGGTGCCACCGTGACCGAGGCGTTGCGGCTGCTCACCGAGCACGCCCAGCTCGCCGAAGGCGCGGAAGCGGCCGTCGGGAGCAGATTTCAGAATGGCCACGCGGCTCGTTAGCCGGGCGGGGAGGGATGTCGCAGCGGCCTACAGCGGGTACGGTTGCGGGAAGGCTCCGTCGATCGGAGCCGGTGCCGCCGCCGGGCCGCACGGTCAGGCGTACTCTGTCCCCCAGGGGAGGTGCGATGGTCCTGCTACGCCGGGTGATCGGTGACGCACTACGGGCGCGCCGGCAGGGGCAGCACCGCACGCTGCGCGAGGTCTCGTCCGCCGCCAATGTCAGCCTGGGCTACCTGTCCGAGATCGAACGCGGCCAGAAGGAGCCCTCCAGCGAGCTGCTGGCCGCGATCTGCCACGCCCTGGGCGCCCGCCTCTCCGAGTTGCTGCGTGAGGTCAGTGACACGGTCGCGCTGGCCGAGCAGTTGCCGGAGGTGCTCGTGCCCGTCTCGAACGAGACGGTCGAGTCGACCCCGGTGGGTACGGCATCGAGCCGCGCCGTACGCCAGGTCAGCGCGGACGGGGTGGCCGTCTCGGTGCACCAGGAGTCCCCACTCAAGGCGACCCTGCGCAGCACCCGGGTCCGGGCCGCCGACCGCACCGACCGGGACGTGGTCTGCGCCGCCTGAGCCCCGGGTGGCTCGTCGGCGGATGGTCCCGGTGGCAACCGCCGCGTAGGGTTGATCGCGTACGTTCCCTCGTCGCCGGTACGGATGTCTTGCTGGCGCTCGACTGGGACGATGGACCCACCATCGCCGGTGGCCGCGCCGGGCCATCCGAGGTGGGGCTGGCGCAGCAACGCTACTGAGGGGATACCGCGGAGATGGCGAACCCGTTCGTCAAGGGTTGGAAGTACCTGATGGCGCTCTTCGGCGCCCGCATCGACGAGCACGCCGATCCCAAGGTGCAGCTCCAGCAGGCCATCGATGAGGCGCACCGGCAGCACCAGGCCCTGGTCCAGCAGGCCGCCGCGGTGATCGGCAACCAGCGTCAGCTGGAGATGAAGCTGTCCCGGCAGATGTCCGACGTCGAGCGGTTGCAGTCCAACGCCCGTCAGGCCCTGGTCCTGGCCGACCAGGCCCGGGCCAAGGGGGACGAGGCCGAGGCCGGGCGCTACGAGCAGTCCGCGCAGACCCTGGCCACCCAGCTGGTCTCCGCCGAGCAGGCCGCCGAGGACCTGAAGACCCTGCACGACCAGGCCCTCGCGGCGGCCGGGCAGGCCCGCCGGGCGGTGGAGAACAATTCCATGATCCTCCAGCAGAAGCTGGCGGAGCGCGCCAAGCTGCTCAGCCAGCTGGAGCAGGCCAAGATGCAGGAGAGCGTGGCCGCCTCGTTGGAGTCGATGTCCGCCCTCACCGCCCCCGGCAGCACCCCCAGCCTGGACGAGGTCCGGGACCGCATCGAGCGGCGCTACGCCAACGCCATGGGCCGCGCCGAACTGGCCAGCAACTCGGCCGAGGGGCGGATGCTGGAGATCCAGAAGGCCACTCTGGATGTCGCCGGCACGGCCCGGCTGGACCAGATCCGGGCCAGCATGGCCGGTGAGCAGCTCGGCGCCGGTGCCGCCCAGGGCGGTGCCGCGCAGCCGGCGACCGCCGACCCGGCCGTGGCCCGGCTGGACGAGATCAGGGCGACCATGAACCGGGACCGGGGCACCGGCGACGCCAGCGCCGCCGGCTGAGCGGGGGATCTAGGAGGCGACGGTGGCAGCAGACGAACGCACCCGCTACTTCCGGCGGCTGGGCAGGCTGCGACGCTCTGCCCGGCGATGGAGCGTACTGGCGGGTGGGTTCGGGGGTGCGGCCGTCATTCTGACCCCGTACGCCGGGATCGGGCTGGCCGACGCGGCCTGGGCCGCCGCCGCGGGCGCCACCACCGCCCTGGCCGCTTGGCGGTGGGTGGACCTGCGGGCCCTGGCCGCCCAGCCGGCCCCGCCCGCCCTGGACCCGGCCCAGGCCGCCGCCCGCAGCCGGGCCCGCCTGGTCGCCGCGGTGGAACGACTGCCGGCCGGTGCCGGGGTGGTGGCCGAGGTACGCCGGGCCCGGGCCCGCACCGCCCTGCGGGGCACCAGCGCGGCCGGGCCCTGGGAACGGCTGGACCGGGCCGCCGCGACCATGGCCGGGATGACCGGTCGGCTGACCGGCCTGGCCGAGCCGGCCGTCGCCGAGGCCAGCGCCGCCGAGCAGTCCCTGCGGGAGTTGGCCAACCGGGTGGCCAGTGTGGAGCGGGCCGCCCGCCTGGCCCCCGCCGAGGCCCGGGCACCCCTGGCGGAGGCGCACCAGGCGCTCACCGGCCAACTGGAGGCCGGGGTGGCGGCGTACGAGCGGCTGGTGGTGGCCGCCGCCGGCTACCTGGCCGAGGAGTACCGTCCCCAACTCGAACACCCGGCCGCCGCCCGCCTGACCGAGGCCACAGACCTGCTGCACGGCTTCGCCTCGGCCCTGTCCGAGCTGCGCCCCCACCCCACCCCCGACCTGCCCCGTTGATCAAGAGGTTCTGGTCGTCGGGGCGACGGATCCAGACCGAAACCTCTTGATCAACACCGCAGGGGTCAGTCCGGGGTGGTGATGGGGATGGGGGCGGTGAAGGGGGAGGCGCCGACCACGTTGAAGGAGCGGATCCGGTAGTGGTAGGTGACGCCCCGGGCCAGGCCGGTGTTGGTGAAGCCCCGGCCGGTGACGGTGAAGGTGGACAGTTCGCGGGTGAAGGCCACATCCAGGGCCCGCTGCACGGTGAAACCGGCCCCCTGGCCGGCGGGAGTGCTGGCCGCCCAGCTCAACACCACCACGGCGGTGTCCGGGCCGGGTGAGCTGGTGGCCACGCTCACCGAGGTGGGCACCCCCGGCGCCGGCGGACTGGTCACCGTGACCACGGTCGACCAGGGCGAGGCGGCACCCAGGTAGGTGGTGCGTACCCGGTAGTAGTAGGTGGTGTCCGGGGCGACCGCGGGATCCAGGTGGTGGTCGCCGACCCCGATGGCAGTGGTGCCCGGCCCGCTGGTGAAGGTCGGGTTGGTGGCCCGCTGGACGTCCACACCGGTGGCGAAGGACCGGTTGATCCAGCGCAGCGCCACCCGCAACGGCGCGGCCGGTGGTATCGCCGCGGTCAGCTTCGTCGGCGCCGCCAACTGCACCGAGGCCGGGACGCTGTTCGACCAGGCGGAGCAGCCCACGGTGTTCTCCGCCCGGATGCGGTAGTGGTAGGTGACCCCGGGGGTGACGGTGGCGTCGGTGTACCGGGTGGCGGTGGCCGCCACGGTCAACTCGGTCAACCCGTCGGTGAAGGTCGGGTCGGTGGCGCGTTGCAGCAGGTGACTGGTGGCCGGTGGGCGGCTGCCGTTACCGGTCCAGGTCAGGTTGATCGCCGGTAGGGCGGTGGCCGAACCGGGCGCGGCGGTGGCGGTCAGCCCGCTGGGTGCCCGGGGCGACACCCGCACCACCAGGGGGCGGCTCATGCCCTGGTCACGGTGCCCGCCCGCCCCGCTGCACCAGCGGTACTCCCAGCCCAGGTTGACCAGCTGGTTGACCACCGAGGCCGGGCGCCCGTCCAGCGGACTGACCGGGGTGGACCCGACCGGTACGCCGACCGGCCGGGTCGGGTCGAGCAGCCGTACGCTGTCGCCGATCTTGAACGGCAGTGCCGGCGGCTCCGGGCGCAGCGCCAGGATCACGTCCTCGCCGGGGTCCACCCGGACGATCTGTTTCCAGCCCAGTTCCCCCGGATCCGGTGGGCGGATCGTGCCGTCGCGGCCTACCCGGCCGACCACCTGCACGTCCAGCCCGTCGAAGCGCACCGGATGGCTCTGCCGGCCGGTGCCGCACACCCGCCACAGCTGGGTGCCGTCGCCGGGCGCCCCGACCGGCACCGCCGGGTCGCTGACGTGCAGCAACTCGGTGGCCGGGTCGGTCGGCCCGAGGGGCAGGAGGGTCTCGGCGCGGGGCCCGGCGTGCGGATGCGCCACCCCCAGTCGCCCGGTGAGTCGGCCGTGTTCGGCCTCGAAGACCTGCCGCACCGCCTTGACGGTCAGCGGCAGGGTGACCGGGCCGGGGGCACCGGTGGGGACGAACTCGACCCCGGTGGCGTGCACCGGGATCCGGGTCGTCCCGGCGGTGACCGTGCCGAAGCAGGGGTCGTACGCCGGGTCCGGCACGATCGGGGGGCGTTGGCTGGCCGCGTACGCCGTCGGCAGTCGATCGCGCAGCCGGTCCAGGTCGTACGGCTGCGCGGGGGTGCCGGTGACCCGGATCTGCACCAGGGTCCGGGTGTTCGGACCGTAACCGGGCAGGGTGGGTGGCGGACCCCCCTCGGCGGTCCGGTCGGCCGCACCGGTGTGCTGGTCATAGCGGGGGTCGAAGGCGGGAAACGGGGCGGGACAGTCGTTGTAGAGGATCAGGGTGCTGCCCGGGTTCACCGTGGCGAAGTCCACCAGCACGTCGGCCCGCTCGCCGGGGGCCAGCAGCAGGGCGTGCCCGTCGACATTGAGCACCCCCGGATCGCGCCGGTCGTAGCGGAACCCCACCGGCCGGTTGGGGATCACCACGGGGGCCGGCAGCAGCCCGCACTCGTTGCCGATCCGGATCAGCTCGGGTCCGCTGGCCCCCGGGTCGGGGACACCGCCGGGACGACCATCCGTGGGCCAGCCCGCCGGCCGCCCCGGTGCCCGTACCGCCTCGACCATCGGCACCTCACCGGCCTGGGCGTCGGCCAGCCGGTCGTCCGGGTGCCACATCGGCTCGTCCGAGCCGGCCCGGTAGAGCTGGAGGTTCAGCCAGCGGTCGGTGCAGGCGTTGAGGATGCGCCACCGGTACACCCGGGGTTCGACCTCCAGGTAGGGGTAGGCGGCGCCGTTGACCAGCACGGTGTCGCCGTAGACCGCCGGTACCGCGCTGGGGTGGGGAACCCCGGGCACCTCCGGGGGCTCCGCCGGATCGCCGTCCGGGTCGTGGCGCGGGTTCGGCACCGGCCCGGCCTGCGGTCCGGCCGCCGGCACGGTACGGGACCAGGGGCCGTAGTCCCAGCGACCGGTGGGGTTGACCCCGTCGGGCTGGTACGGGTTCTGCCGGGGCTGGTAGACGTGCGGGTGCCACAGGTTGCCCCGGGCCCCCCAGCGGTGTCGGTCCCAGGTCGGGTCCTGTTCGGCGAGCTGGGCGTCGTCCGGTACGAAGGTCTTGTCCTCGAAGACCAGGGGCAGTTGATCGTCGGGCAGTACCCCCTCGGCCACCAGCCGGTCCTGCGCCTCGTCGGCTAGCAGACAGAGCGCCGACTGTCCGGAGTAGACAGTCAGCCGGGACATTCCGATGGTGTTGTCGTGGAACCAGAGCAGCCGTCCGCTCTGTTCGTTCGGGAAGTACAGGGTCGTGGCCCCCGGCCCGGGAGGCGGCATGTCCGGCACGTGGCGCAGGCCCACCCCGGTCGGATAGGGGGTGATCTCACCGGCCGGGGTGATCCACTGGTGGGGGTTGCCGGCGCTGATCCAGCCGGCGTGCGCCCCGGCCAGGTGCAGCACCGCCCGGTTCTGCGGGTAGGGGGCAGGCCCGCCGAGGGGTCCCGGGCCGGTGGCGGGCACTGTCGGATCCACCGGGAGGAAGAGTTCGCCGGCCGGTCCGGTGGGCAGTTGGTTGATGAACTTGATCCGTACCGGTCGGCCCCGGCGGGCCAGGATGACCGGGCCCAGGTACCAGGCCCGGGGCGGCGGGGCGAGGGTGTTGTGTCCGTCGGCGTCGGTGCCCAGGTTCAGTTGCCGGTAGCCGCGCAGCCGGGTCGCCGGCAGGTCCCGGTGCAGCCGCTGGGTGTACTCCGTCAGCCCGATCTCGTAGTAGTCGCAGCCGGGATGGCTGATGGTGTCCGGCAGCGCCACCGGAAGTCCGGCCCCCAGCGGGGTGCGTCCCGCCAGGCCCAGACCGGGCAGGGGGTCCAGGAACTTGCGGATCCCCGTGCCGGCCAGCACCGCCCCGGTGTCGTCCAGCACCGGCAGGGGGCTGTGGGCGTGGTTGGGCACCGGGCCGAAACAACGGGGCGCCGCCGCCGGGTCCAGGCTGGCCGGGGCCGGGCTGCCGGCGGATTCGGGGCCGGCCAGGGCGTCCGGCGCCGAATCGGTACGGGCGGCGGGCAGGGTGGCGGGCGGAGCCGGCTGATCGCTGCGGGTGGTCCGGTCGAGCCAGGTCGACCGGAGTCTACGGAAGACGGCCATGGCTCTCCCGGTGATCGGGGCGCGGCGGTCACCACCCCGACGTGGTCGGCCGCATCACGCTGCATTGACTATCCGTGAGCGCTCAACCGCAGCATGCGACCTGACCGGCCGGCAAGGAAGTACCCAATCGTGTCAATTTGCTGCTCATTCGGCGTGTTGTCGCCCGCCACCCCGCCGCGGTCAGGTCGGGGCGGGCTGGCAGCGGGGGCACCAGTAGGTGACCCGTTCGCCCAGTTCCTCCTTGTGGATGGCGGTGCCGCACCGCCGGCACGGCTGGGCCCGCCGCCCGTACACGTAGCTGGTCTGGCCCCGACGAAGTGACCCGGTGGTGCTCTGGGTCCATCGGCCCCGGTTGGCGGCCAGCAAATCGTGCGCCAGGGCCACCAGGCCCGGAAGGTCCGGCACGGCCTCCACCCGGGTACGCGGGTTGACTCCGCGCAGGAACAGCAGCTCGCACTTGTAGAGGTTGCCGACACCGGCCAGGTTGCGCTGGTCCAGCAGGGCCTCCGCGATGCTCTCGGCCGGTCGGTCGGCCAACCGGCGGACCGCCTCGGCCGGGTCCCAGTCCGGCCCCAGCAGGTCGGGGCCGAGGTGCCCGACCAGCCGGTGCTCCTCGGCGGTCGGCACCAGCGTCACCTCGTGCAGGTGGTAGCCGACCGCGGTGGCGGTGGCCGTGGTCAGCACCACCCGGATCAGGTGGGCCGGGCGGGCGGTCCAGCGTTGCCCCGGGGCGTACACCCGCCAGGTGCCGTCCATCCGCAGGTGGGAGTGCAGGGTCCAGGGTGCCCCGCCGGTCGGCTCCGCCAGCCGGAGCAGCAGGTGCTTGCCGCGGCTGGCGCAGTCGGTCACCCGCCAGTCGGTCAGGTCGGTGGTGGCCAACCGGGGCACCCGGAAGTCGCTGCCGGTCAGCCGGGCTCCGGTGAGGGCGCGAGCCAGGAGGCGGGCGGTGTTCCACACGGTGTCACCCTCGGGCATCCCGCCATTATCCCCCCTTTCGAGCGCAATTCACGTGTATCGCTATCTGTAGCGCCCTTCTCATCGCTGTGCCGATCTGGGCAGGATTAGCCAACTACATGGAGGATTGACATGAATTCTCTCCGTATTCCGTTCCTCTCGATGGCCCTGGCCACCCTGTTGGCGGTGACCCTGCACCCGACACCCGCCTCCGCCGCCCGTACCGACCGGTGGCAGGTGGACCTGTCCGTCGTGGACGCCGACGACGTCAACGTCCGGCACACCCGGGCCGGTCTGGGACTGGCCGATGCCCGCCCACCCACGGCCCCGGGGCGGCACAGCCTCGTCGCCGAGGGGATGCTGGTGACCCCCGCCCGTACCCTGGCCGCCCCGGCCACCCGGGTCCGGGTCGAGGTCACCGCCACGGTCAGGCCGGGGGCCGCCGCTACGGTCCAGGTCCGAGGGTGGCGGGCCGGCGGCTGGACCGAGTGGCGTGCGGCCGGCCCGGCCGCCGTCTTCGACGGCCCGGTCACTCGGGTGCAGACCCGGGTGACGCTCACCGCCAGCCGGTCCGGCGCGAGCGCCCAGGTCCGGTCCGTCCGGCTCACCGCCGACGAGGTCCCCACCATCACCGCGGCCACCCCCGGCCTCACCTTCCGGGTGTTCGCCACCCGGATCGGTCTGGTCGGCAACACGACCGCGAACGGGCACGTCATCGTGCCCGGTGACCACTTCGTGGCCCTGCCCTCCGGGCGCAGCCTGTCGCCCCGCAACAGCGGGGACTACACCGTCCGGGTCTGCACCACCACCGGCAGCCGATGCGAGTACGCCCCGGTCTGGGACATCGGCCCGTGGAACACCCGCGACGACTACTGGAACATCAGCGGGGTGCGGGAGAACTGGAAGGATCTGCCGCAGGGTCGACCGGAGGCCCAGGCCGCCTACCAGTCCGGTTACAACGGCGGGCGGGACCAGTTCGGACGGGTGGTGCTCAACCCGGCCGGCATCGACCTGGCCGACGGGACCTTCTTCGACGGGCTGCAACTGACCACGAACGCCTGGGTCGACGTGGCCTACCTGTGGACGGGTACCGGCACCCGGGGGGTGGTCGGAGACGGTCCGCTGAACATCCGCACCGGCCCGGGCACCAACTACGGCACCCGGGGCCTGGCTGCCCAGTACGCCAGCGTGCCGATCGAGTGTTACGTGACCGGGCAGACCGTGACCGGCCCGTACCGCACCACCAACCGGTGGAATCGACTGGCCAGCGGGCAGTTCGTCAGCCACGCGTACATCTCGGCGGTCTGGGGCGGCGCGGTGCCGGTCTGCTGAGGGCCGGATCGGGTCGGGGTCGGAGCACCCCGGCCCGGCCAGGTCAGGGCAGTTCCTCGGGCCGAGGGGGGCGTACCGAATCCTGGTAGCGGGGGTGGCAGGCGCCGTAGACGGCGAAGTTGAGCCGGGCCATGGTCAGGCTCAGCTCCCCGTTGGGACCGCCCCGCACCACCTCGGCGTCGGCGTCGGCCTGGCCGTCGTCGGTCCAGAAACACACCGGACAGGTGCCGCCGCCGGTACGCGACGCGCAGCAGGGACAGGCGGCAGGCACCCAGCGATCTTCCACTCCGACAGCCTTCCACAATGGAGGTTTCGTGCGTGTGGCGCCGGACCGGTCAGCAGTCGGCGAGCCCATCGACCCGCAGCAGCGTACCGGCAGCGACACCGAGCACCTCGGCCGCCCGGCCACCGTTGGTCGACAGGGCGACCCGACCGGCCGAGTCCGGGTGCGCCACCAGGGCACCGGGCGAAGCGTCCCCGAAGGTACGACCATGCACCGCGACCCGCTCCCAGGTCTGCTCGCCGACCGGGCGGATCCGGACCCGGGCCGGCAGGGCCAGCAGCAGGTCGGCCGGGGCGGCCAGTTGGAGGTTGCCGAAGTGGTCGACCGTCAACACCTCGGCGGTGAAGCCGTCCGGACGTACCTCGACCACCGGCTCGGGCAGCCGGATCAGGGTAGACACCTCGACGGCCGGACCGGCCTCGGACAGCGGGGCGCCGGAGGCCAACCGGGCCGCGACCGGAGCGAAGACGTCCCGCCCGTGGAAGGTGGCCGAGACCCGCTCGGCCAGCCACCGCGGGTTGGCCAACTCCACCGCCTCGGTGACCCCGCCGAGCGCGGCGGCGGCGTCGATCAGCAGCCCGTTGTCCGGCCCGACCAGCAGGCCACCGGGGGTGGCCAGGGCGATGCCCCGGCGAGCCGTACCCACCCCCGGGTCGACCACCGCCACGTGCACCCCGACCGGCAGGTACGGCACGGTCTGCGCGAGCACGGCCGCACCCCGACGGATGTCGCCCGGTGGCACCAGGTGGGTCACGTCGATCACCCGGAGGCTCGGGGCCAGCCGGGCGATCACCCCGTGGCAGGCCGCCACGAAGCCGTCGGCCAGGCCGTAGTCGGTGGTCAGGGAGACGATCTTGGTCGACCCGGTGAGGTGTGCACTGCTGGTCACGGCATCGGATCGTACGTGTGGCCCACCGGCACCGCTGCCAGGGCGGCCACCTGCCGGATAGGTGACAGGTGCACTGACCGACCGGCCACTGCACGGTCTCCGCCGAGTTGGGCAGACTGCCAGGAGTGACCCAACGGATGATCCTCCCCGCCGTCGTCCTGCTCACGGCCACTGTCGCGCTGACCGGCTGCGGCGGTGACCCGGATCGGCCGTCCACGGCCGCCCCGGCGCCGTCCACCTCCCTACCGGCGGCCACCCCGGCCGTGCCGACGTCCTCCTCGGCCGCCGCCCCGGAGCCCGCCACCACAGCGAGCGCCGCCGTCCCACCGGCCCCGCCCGCGCCGCCGGAGGCCAAGCCCGGGCCGGACAGCACCTCCCCCCGGCTGCCGCTGAGCCCACCGCCGGTGGAGCTGCCGCCCCGCCAGCCGGGGGCACCCAGCGCCCGGGAGGTCGTAGCGGCCTTCCGCAAGGCCGGCCTGAAGGTCGCCAACTCGCGCAACCGCTCGGTCGAGTGCGGGCCGGACGGTCTGGGACTGGGCTGCTCCGAGCTGATCGTCACGGACAACATCGGGGTGTACGTCTTCCCCGACGAGGGCAGCGCCATCGACATGGCCGAGCTGTGGAGCGGGGCCTCCCACCGCCGGGGCACCATCGTGCTCAACTACCTGGAGGGGCCGACCCCGAAGGCCGACCGACCCCGCTACGAGAAGGTCCTAGCCGACCTGCACTGAGCGAGCGGTGCGGTCGGGCACCGTGCGGGGTGGTCGGCAGGATCAGGCGCGCAGGCGCAGACCGCGGGGGGTGGCCCGGAAACCGGCGGCGGTGAGGGCGTCGCTCAGCGCGGAGGAGCGCACCGACTGGCCGTCGGCCCGCTCCACCGAGATCGTCCCCAACGCGCCGGAGGCCACCGCACCGGCCAGGGCCTTACCGGCGGCGGCGAGGGCCTCCGGGTCGTCGGCGTAGGAGAGCAGGGTCCGCCCGCCCCGCTCCACGTAGAGCACCAGGTCACCGGCGACCAGCACGACCAGGGCGCCGGCCTTGCGCCCGGCCCGGTGGCCGGTGCCCGGTGTGGCCGCGTCGCCGGAGTCGACCACCCGCTCCGGCCAGGGCAACGCCGCGCCGTACGGGTTGGCCGGATCGGTGGCGGCCAGCACCAGGGCCGGGCCACCGGGAGTCTTCGGGGCGTCCAGCGGCTCGGCCAGGGCGCGGATCCGGTCCACCGCCCCGGGCACGGCGAACTGTGCCGCGCCCAGCCCGTCGACGAAGTAGCCACGTCGGGCGGCGCCGCGTTCCTCCATGGCGGCCAGCACCGGATAGACCGCCGCGAAGCCGCCGGCCACCTGCTCGGCCACGACCGCCCCCCGGGTCAGCACACCGTGTCGTTCCAGCAGCACGTCGGCCAGGGCCGCGGCCCGTCGGGTCGGATCGGTGTCCCGTTCGGGCAACCGGGACCAGCGGCCGGCCACCGTCGGCGGGCCGCCCCGGCTGGGCAGGGCCACCCGCCCCGGACGCCGGTAGCGACTGCGGGCCGCGGTAGGTCGGGCCCGGTGCGCGCCGCCCCCACCGAGGGCCGCCCGCAGGGGGGCCAGGGTGTCGTTGGTCAGGTGCCCGGCCCAGACCAGATCCCAGAGGACTCCGGTCAGCTCGGCGTCGTCGGTGGCACCGACCCGGTCGGCCAGCGCCCGGAAGAACAACGCCTGCCCCTCGCCGAGGGCGTCCAGCACGGCCTCGTGCAAGGGGGTACGGGCCAGAGTCTCGTCCGGCATCGGGAGCAGCAGCGGTGCCAGGTCGGCGTAGGCCAGGCTGACCCAGCCGTCCCCGCCGGAGATCGCCCCGGCACCGGCCCACAGCACCTCGCCGCTGGCGCAGAGTTCGTCGAGCAGGGCGGGGGAGTAGTCGGCCACCCGGGCCGGGAGCATCAACCGTTCCAGTGCCGAGGCGGGCACGGACATCCCCTGCAACTGCTCCACGACGGCGGCCACCGCCTCCACCCCCCGGGCCGAGGAGTCGACCTGCTGCCACCGGGGCAGGAAGGTGGCCAGCGCCCGGGGCGGCACCGGCTCGATCTCCCGGCGCAGCGCGGCCAGGGATCGGCGGCGCAGCAGCCGCAGCACCTCGGCGTCACACCACTGGGTGCCGACGGACTCCGGGGTGAACTCGCCGGAGACCACCCGCCCGGTGGCGGCCAGGCGGCGCAGCGCCTGCTCCACCACGAAGACCCCCAACCCGAACCGGGCCGCGCAGCTGGCCGCCGCGAACGGGCCGTGGGTCCGGGCGTACCGGGCCACCAGGTCGCCCAGCGGGTCGGCCACCGGTTCGAGGTACGCCTGGGCCACCCCCACCGGCAGGGCCACCCCCAGGGCGTCGCGCAGCCGACCGGCGTCCTCCACGACCACCCAGCGGTCCTGCCCGGCGATGCGTACCGGCAGCACCCGGCGGCTGGCCGTCAGCTCGGTCAGCCAGTCCAGCGGCACCCCACGCTCGGCCAGTTCCCCGGTGCTCAGGTCGCCGAGCTGGCGCAGCAACTCGACCACGTCCTCCGCGTCGCGGGGCCGGCGCTGGGGAGTCAACCAGCGCAGTTGCCGCTCGGACTCGGCCAGCACCACCGGGTCCAGCAACTCGCGCAGGTCCACCCGGCCCAGCAGCTCACCCAGCAGGGCGGAGTCCAGGGCCAGGGCGGCGGCCCGCCGCTCGGCCAGCGGGGCATCGCCCTCGTAGAGGAAGGCGCCGACGTACCCGAAGAGCAGGGAGCGGGCGAACGGTGAGGGCCGGGGGGTCTCCACCTCGACCAGCCGGACCCGGCGGCCGGCCAGGTCGCGCATCACCTCAACCAGGGCGGGTACGTCGAACACGTCCTGCAGGCACTCCCGGGCCGCCTCCAGGGTGACCGGGAAATCGGCGTACTCGCGGGCCACGTCGAGCAGTTGGGCGGCGCGTTGCCGCTGCTGCCACAGCGGCTGCCGGCGGCGGGGGTCACGGCGGGGCAGCAACAGCGAGCGGGCGGCGCACTCCCGGAACCGGGCGGCGAACAGTGCAGAGGAGCCGACGGACTCCTCCACCAGCTGGGCGATCTCCTCGGGATCGAAGGCCACCACGTCGGCGCCGGGCGGGCTGTCGGCGGTGTCCGGCAGCCGTACGACGATCCCGTCGTCGGAGGGCAGGACCTGGGCGTCCATCCCGTAGCGTTCGGCGAGTCGACGGGCGAGGGCCAGGGCCCAGGGCGCGTTGACCCGGGCCCCGAGCACACTGTGCACGGCCAGTCGCCAGTCGCCCAGCTCGTCGCGGAACCGCTCGACCACGACCGTCCGGTCATCCGGCAGGGAGCGGGTGGCGGCCTGCTGTTCGCGCAGGTAGGCCAGTAGGTTCCCGGCAGCCCAGTCGTCCAGCCCGGCGGCCCGCAGCGCGGCGGTGGCCTCCTCGTCGCCCTTGCGCAGCAGGGTCCGGATCCGCGCCCCGATCGCCCGGCCCAGTTCCACCGGGCGGCCCGGCTGGTCGCCCTTCCAGAACGGCATCTTGGCGGCCTGCCCGGGGGCGGGGGAGACCAGCACCCGATCCGGGGTGATCTCCTCGATCCGCCAGGAGGAGGAGCCGAGCAGGAAGACGTCGCCCACCCGGGACTCGTAGACCATCTCCTCGTCCAGTTCGCCGACCCGGGCGGCGCGTTCCGCCCCGGCCAGGAAGACGCCGAACAGTCCCCGGTCCGGAATGGTGCCGCCGCTGGTCACCGCCAGCCGCTGGGCCCCCGGGCGGCCGGTCAGCACATCGGTGGCGCGATCCCAGACCAGCCGGGGACGCAACTCCGCGAAGGCGGTAGAGGGATAGCGCCCGGAGAGCATGTCCAGTACGGCGTGCAGGGCCGAGTCGGGCAACTCGGCGAAGGGCGCCGCCCGGCGGACCACGGTGGCCAGGTCCTCGACCCGCCACTCGTCGAGGGCGACCATCGCGACGATCTGTTGGGCGAGCACGTCCAGCGGGTTGCGGGGATGGTGCAGTTCCTCGATCCGGGCCTCGCTCATCCGCTCGGCCACCACCGCGCAGGAGAGCAGATCCCCCCGGTGCTTGGGCAGCACCACCCCCCGCGACACCGCGCCTACCTGGTGCCCGGCCCGGCCCACCCGCTGGAGACCGGCGGCCACGCTCGGCGGTGCCTCGATCTGCACCACCAGGTCGACCGAGCCCATGTCGATGCCGAGTTCCAGGCTGGAGGTGGCCACCACCGCGGGCAGTTGACCTGCCTTGAGTGACTCCTCGATGTGCCGGCGTTCCTCCCGGGAGACACTGCCGTGGTGGGCCCGGGCGATCACCGGCAGGGCCCCGGCCACCGCACCGGCCTGAGCCATGATCCGCGCCGGGGTGGCGGTGACCCCGGTGGGCCGTGCCGACGGCGACTCCTGGGGGGACTCCTCGGCGGCCAGCTCGTTGAGGCGGGCGCAGAGTCGCTCGGCGCTGCGCCGGGAGTTGGTGAACACGATCGTGGAACGGTGTGCCTGGATCAGGGCGTACACCCGTTCCTCCAGGGCGGGCCAGATCGAGGCGGTGCGCGGGCCGTCCAGCCCCTCCTCGGGGGCGGGTTGCTCGTCCAGGCGGGTCATGTCCTCCACCGGCACCTGGACGCTGACCTCGATGGTCTTGGCGGTGGTCGGGGCGACCACCTCGACCGGTCGGGAACCGCCGAGGAACCGGGCGCACTCCTCGATCGGTCGAACGGTCGCGGAGAGCCCGATCCGCTGCGCCGCCGCCGGCAACAGTTCGTCCAGCCGCTCCAGGGAGAGCGCCAGGTGGGCCCCGCGCTTGGTGCCGGCCACCGCGTGCACCTCGTCCAGGATCACCGTCTGCACCCCGCGCAGCGAGTCGCGGGCCGCGGAGGTCAACAACAGGAACAGCGATTCCGGGGTGGTGATCAGGATGTCCGGTGGGGTACGGGCGAAGGCCCGGCGCTCGTCCGCCGGGGTGTCGCCGGTACGCATCCCTACGGTGATCTCCGGCGGGGGCAGCCCGAGCCGGCTGGCGGCCTGTCGGATGCCGGCCAGGGGGGCCCGGAGATTACGTTCGACGTCCACCGCCAGGGCCTTCAGAGGGCTGACGTAGAGCACCCGGCACCGGTGCCGGGGTTCGGCCGGGGCGGGGTCGCGGGCCAGCCGGTCCAGGGACCAGAGGAAGGCGGCTAGGGTCTTGCCGGAGCCGGTCGGCGCCACCACCAGGGCGTTGCGTCCGGCGGCGACCGCGGCCCAGGCACCGGCCTGGGCTGCCGTAGGTGCCTCGAAGGCGGCGCTGAACCATTCCCGGGTGGCCGCACCGAACCGGGAGAGGGTCGCCCCACCGGTCGGGGCCGCACTTGATGGTGCCACCAGCCCATCCTGCCCCGGACCCTGGAGGTCCGCCGACCCGGACCCCTGGTGGGTCATTGGGCAGTTAAGGCTTTAGTCCCTGTCTGAGCGCTTAATCCGTTAAGTCTTACTTAACTGCTTGCTTAGGTCAGGCAACATAAAGTAACTTCACCCGCGGTGTGCTGATGGGTGAGGAGATCGGATGGCCGTCGAGCAGCGGGGCCCAGGGACCTCCGGCACCGATGTCCTGATTCGCAAGGTTGACAGTCGGGTGGTGGCCCTGCGCGCCGGGCTGCGCGGAGCCGACCTGGAGTTGGCCGAGCGGCTGGCCGACTGCCTGCGGGAGTTGGTCCTCGTCACCGCACAGGCCAGCGCGGCCGACCGGGCCCAGGTGCGGGTCGCCGTGCACTACTTCGTACTGCGCCGGGAGAGCCGGGGCCGACTGCTGTCCGTGCGCTCCCTGACCGCCACCCAGCGGCTGGTCAACAAGGTGGCCCGGCGGATCGGCCGACCGGACCTGATGGTGGACCCCCGTCCCGGGCGCGACCCGGTCCCACCGGCCCCCCGCCGCTGATCCGGCACCGACCCGAGGTCGGGGTGATGCCCTGGCCAGACCGAAGGTGAATATGGGGCTTTTTCAGCGAACTAGCCCATTAGTGCCCTGAACTGTCGTCTGATCCTTATCAGGCGCCAGGCACCCGACACGGGCGCCGCTGCCCCACCTCGACCGGGAGCGCGCGTGCTCGTACTGCTGACCCTGCACCTCGCGGCGGCCATCACGGCGCCGCTGCTGGTGCGCCGCTGGGGTCCGCGCGCCTGCTACCCCCTGGCCCTGGCCCCGGCCACCGCCTTCGGCTGGGCGCTGGTGCAGACCCCGCAGGTGGCGCACGGCGGGGCGGTCGTCGAGACGTACCGGTGGATTCCGCAGTTGGGGTTGGAGCTGGCCTTCCGGATCACCACCCTGTCCTGGCTGATGGCCCTGCTGGTCGGCGGGGTCGGGGCGATGGTGCTGATCTACAGCGCCCGCTACCTGCCACCGGAGGCCGTGGGCACCGCCCAGTACGCCGGCGTCATGGTCGGCTTCGCCGGGGCGATGCTGGGCCTGGTCTTCGCGGACGACCTGCTGCTGCTCTATGTCTGCTGGGAACTGACCACGGTCCTGTCGTACCTGCTGATCGGGCACAGCACCGAGCGGCGCTCCGCCCGCTGGGCGGCCGGTCAGGCGCTGATGGTGACCAGCCTGGGCGGCCTGGCCATGCTCGTCGGATTCATCATGCTCGGCCACCACGGCGGCACCTACCGGTGGTCCGAGCTGGCCGAGCGGCCGTTGCCCGGTGGCGCGTACCTGGTCGTCGCCGTGCTGCTGATCCTGCTGGGCGCCCTGTCCAAGTCGGCGCTGCTGCCGTTCACCTCGTGGCTGCCGGTGGCGATGGCGGCACCGACCCCGGTGAGCGCGTACCTGCACGCGGCGGCCATGGTGAAGGCGGGCATCTACCTGCTCGGTCTGCTCGCCCCGGTGCTGGCCGGGGTGGGGCCCTGGCGCCCGGTGGTGCTGATCTGCGGCCTGGCCACCATGGTGGTCGGCGGCTGGGCGGCGCTGCGCCAGAACGACCTGAAACTGCTGCTGGCGTACGGCACGGTGAGCCAACTCGGCCTGCTCGCGGTGGCCGTCGGGGTGGGCACCGCGGACGCCGCCCTGGCCGGTCTGGCGATGCTGGCCGCGCACGCGTTGTTCAAGGCGACCCTGTTCCTCGTGGTCGGGGTGATCGACCACGGCGCGGGCACCCGGGACCTGCGGCGCCTGTCCGGGCTGGGAAGGTCCGCACCGGTGCTGGCCGGGGTGGCCCTGCTCGCGGCCGCCTCGATGGCCGGGGTGCCACCCCTGCTCGGCTACGTGGCCAAGGAGGCGATCTTCGCCGCCTTCACCGACCGCCCGGTGGTGCTGACCGTGCTGGTCCTCGGCACGGTCCTCACGGTCGCCTACAGCCTGCGCTTCCTCTGGGGGGCCTTCGGCACCCGCCCGCAGACCCCGCCGACCACCCTGGGGCCGATCCCCTCGGCGATGCTGCTGCCCCCGGCCGCCCTGGCCCTGGCCGGGCTGGTCGCCGGCACGGCTGCCGGTCCGGTCGACCACCTGCTGCGGCCGTACGCGGAAATCCTGGGGCCTCTGCACGGGCACCTGGCCCTGTGGCCGGGCCTCAACCTGGCCCTCGGGCTCTCCGCGCTGGCCCTGGCCGGCGGGGCGGTGCTGTTCCTCGCGCGCCGTCCGCTGGCCCCCGTGCTGGCCTGGCTCCGCGCCCCGGTCGGCGGCCGACAGGGGTACGAGTGGGTCACCCACCGCTTCGACCGGATCGCCGTCGACGTCACCAGCGTCACCCAGCGGGGTTCCCTGCCCCAGTACCTGGGCCTGATCCTGCTGGTGTTGGCCGCCGTCCCCGGTGGTGTGCTGCTGACGATCCGGCCCTGGCAGCAGCCGATCGCGCCGTGGGTTACCCCGGTCCAGCCGGTGGTCCTGCTGGTGATCAGTGTGGCCGCACTGCTGGCCGTGGGGGCCCGTCGCCGGATGACCGCGATGCTGCTGGTCGGGGTGACCGGCTACGGCACCGCGATGCTCTTCGTCCTCCACGGGGCACCCGACCTGGCACTGACCCAGTTCCTGGTGGAGACCGTGACCATCGCGGTCTTCGTGCTGGTGTTGCGCCGCCTGCCGCGCCGGTTCTCCGTCCGGCCACTGTGGAGCAGTCGGTGGCTGCGACGGACGGTCGGGGTGATCGTGGGGGTGACCGTCGCCGGACTGGCCGTCGCCGCCGCCACCGCCCGCCAGGCCCGCAGCATCTCTGAGGACTTCGCCCAACTCGCCGTCGAGCAGGGACACGGTCGCAACGTGGTGAACGTGACCCTGGTCGACATCCGGGCCTGGGACACCCTGGGTGAGCTGTCCGTGCTGGTGGTCGCCGCGACCGGGGTGGCCAGTCTGGTCTTCGAACGCTCCCGCACCGGTCCCCGCCCCCGTCGGCTGGACCTCGACCGGCGGGAGGCGGTCGCCGGGCGGCCGGTCTGGCTGCGCGGGGGTGTCACCCTGCGGGAACGCAACCGCTCCCTGGTGCTGGAGGTGATCACCAGGCTGATCTTCCACACCGCGGTGCTGTTCTCGTTCTATCTGCTGTTCTCCGGCCACAACGCGCCCGGTGGCGGCTTCGCCGGCGGGTTGGTCGCCAGCCTGGCCCTGACCATGCGGTATCTGGCCGGTGGGCGGTACGAACTGGGCGAGGCCGCCCCGGTCAGCGCCGGCACCGTGCTCGGGGCCGGACTGGCCGTGGCGGTCGGCTCCGCGATGGTCACCCTGCTGGACGGGGGAGCCGCGCTGAGCAGCGCCAAGGTCGACTTCTGGCTGCCGCTGGTCGGCGACTTCTACCTGGTCACCTCGCTCTTCTTCGACATCGGGGTCTACCTGGTGGTGATCGGGTTGGCGTTGGACGTGCTGCGCAGTCTCGGCGCCGAGGTCGACCGCAACATCGAGGCGTCCGGCGGGTTTACCGGTGGGCTGGCCGTCCAACGTCGGGGAGGGCCCAGGTGACCGGTACCGGCGCCAACCTGGTGTCCTTCATCGCGATCGGGATCCTCGTGGGTTGCGGGGTGACCCTGCTGCTGGAACGCAGCCTGAGTCGCATCCTGCTCGGGGTCATCATGATCAGCAACGGGATCAACCTGCTCATCATCTTCGGTGGCCGCCCCGGCGGGGCCCCGGTGGTCGGGGTCACCGACCCGGCCGCGATGAGCGACCCCCTGCCGCAGGCCATGGTGCTGACCGCCATCGTGATCACCTTCGGGTTCACCGCCTTCCTGCTGGCCGTCAGCTACCGCAGCTGGTACCTGGACGGCGACGACGAGGTGCCCGACGACATCGAGGACCAGCGGATCAAGCACCGCGCCGCCCGCAAGGAGGTCTCGACCGTCGACCTCAGCGAGGAACCGCCGGAGGCCGACCCCGAACAACTCGACGCGCCGGCACCCCGGCGACGCCGGAAGGGGCCCGGATGAACCGACCCCTGCCGGGCGAGAGCGAGGGCCGGCGATGAACACCCTCGTACCGCTGCCGGTGCTGCTGCCGTTGCTGGGGGCGGCCCTGACCCTGCTGCTGGCGAACCGGCCGGTGCCGCAGCGCCTGGTCAGCGTCAGCTGCCTGGGCGCCACCCTGCTGGTGGCGGTACTGCTGCTGGTGCGGTCCTACCGGCACGGACCACTGGTCGTCGAGATCGGTGCCTGGCCCGCACCGGTCGGCATCGTGCTGGTGGCCGACCAACTGGCCGCGCTGATGCTCGTCGTCTCCTCCGCGGTGACCCTGTGCGTCCTGCTCTACTCCATCGGCCAGGGACAGGGGGAGACCGGCGAGAGCGCCCCGCTGGCCATCTTCCACCCCACCTATCTGGTGCTGACCGCAGGCGTCACCAACGCCTTCCTCGCCGGTGACCTGTTCAACCTGTACGTCGGCTTCGAGATGCTGCTCGCCGCGAGCTTCGTCCTGATCACCCTGAACGGCACCCGGCTGCGCATCCGTACCGGCTCCACCTACGTGGTGGTCAACGTCCTGGCCTCGATGATCTTCCTGATCTCGGTGGGTCTGGTGTACGCGGCGACCGGCACCCTCAACCTGGCCCAGCTTGCCGCCCGACTGGACGCCCTGCCCGGCGGGGTCCGACTGAGCCTGCAACTGATGCTGCTGCTGGCCTTCGGCATCAAGGCGGCGGTCTTCCCCCTGTCGGCCTGGTTGCCCGACAGCTACCCCACCGCCCCGGCCCCGGTCACCGCCGTCTTCGCCGGACTGCTCACCAAGGTCGGGGTGTACGCGATCATCCGGACCCAGACCCTGCTCTTCCCCGGCGACCAGGCGGGCACCCTGCTGCTGGTGGTGGCCGGGCTGACCATGCTGGTCGGCATCCTCGGCGCGGTGGCCCAGTCGGACATGAAACGACTCTTCTCCTTCACCCTGGTCAGCCACATCGGCTACATGATCTTCGGGGTCGGGCTCAGCACGGTCGCCGGACTCGTCGGGGCGATCTTCTACGTGGTGCACCACATCACCATCCAGACCACCCTCTTCCTGGTCGCCGGCCTGGTCGAACAACGCACCGGCAGTACCGATCTGCGTCGGCTCGGGGGAGTGGCCCGGGTGGCGCCCCTGCTCGGGCTGCTCTTCTTCGTCTCGGCCATGAACCTCGCCGGCATCCCGCCCTTCTCCGGCTTCCTCGGCAAACTCGGGCTGCTCCAGGCCGGGGTGGCCGTCGGCGGGGCGCTGCCCTGGACCCTGGTCGCGGTCGGCACGGTGACCAGCCTGCTGACCCTCTACGTGGCCAGCCGGGTGTGGAGCCTGGCCTTCTGGCGGGCCCCCTGCGAGACCGTCCACCCGAGCGGCCCGCTACCCGGTCTGACGGTCGGTGCCACGGCCGCCCTGGTGGTCCTGGGAGTGGCCCTGACCGTGGTCGCGGGACCCCTGTTCGAGGTGACCCGGGGGGCGGCGGTCGACCTGCGGGAACGGACCCCGTACATCCAGGCCGTCCTGCCGGGTGGGCCGCCGTGACCGGGCCGGGGGCGGCGAGGCCGCAGGGGGCACCGGCCGGGCGGGGGCGCCGACGGGACCGACTGATCGCGGTGGGCTGGCTGGTGCTGGCCTGGAACCTGTTCTGGGGCGACTTCAGCTGGGGGAACCTGCTGGGCGGCCTGCTGGTGGCCGCCGCGGTGCTGCTGTTCTTCCCGTTGCCGCCGGTGACCTTCGGTGGCCGGCTGCGGCTGCCCGGCCTGCTGGTGTTCGGGGTGCGGTTCGTCGCCGAACTGGTCCGGGCCAGCCTGCATGTGGCCCGGATCGCGGTGCAGCCCGGCTACGTGCCCCGGTCGGCCGTCGTGGCGGTCCGGCTGCGGGTACCCACCGACCTCAACCTGGCGCTCACCGCCGAGGTGCTTTCTCTCGTACCGGGCACCTTGATCGTGGAGACGGATCGGGAGGCCGCCGTTCTCTACGTGCACGTGCTCGACGTGCACGGCCCGGCGGACCTCGTCGCCGCCCGCAAGCAGATCCGCATCGTGGAGCGGCGGATCGTCGCGGCGGTCGGTTCGGACGCCGAACTGCGTCAGGTGCGCTCCGTTCCCGTAGACAAGGAGTCCTGGTGAACTTCGTCCTGGTCCTGGTGATCGCCGGTCTGCTGTCAGTGACCGCCCTGCTGGCCCTGGTGCGGCTCTACCGGGGGCCCTCACTGCTGGACCGGGTGGTCGCCGCCGACATGCTGCTGGCCACGATGGTCAGCGCGGTGGGCGCGGAGGCGGCGCTCAACCGACATGCCAGCACCCTGCCCGTACTGGTGGTGCTGGGGCTGCTCGGCTTCGTCGGCTCGGTCTCCCTGGCCCGCTTCGCCGTCCGGGACCAGCCGTGACACCGCCACTTGCCGGTCCAACCGAAGCGGTGTCCGGCCCGGTCGGGGCGGTGCTGGCCCTCGACTGGAGCCCCACCCTGGCGGAAGTGGCCGACTGGCTGGGTGCCGCCAGCCTGGTCGCCGGGGCCCTGCTGAGCCTGGCCGCCGCCATCGGGGTGCTGCGGTTTCCCGACACCCTCAGCCGGATGCACGCCGCCACCAAGCCGCAGGTGCTGGGGGTGCTGTTGCTGCTGCTCGGGGTGGCGCTGCGGTTGCGTACCCCCGCTGATCTCGGCATGGTCGCCCTGGTCGGAGTCTTCCAACTGGCCACCGCCCCGGTCGCCGCCCAGATGGTGGGTCGGGCCGCCTACCGCACCGGCCGGCTGAATCGGGACCTGCTCGACGCCGACGAACTGGCCGACCGGTGAGGTGACCGGAGGGGCTGCTGAGCAAGCTGACACCTGCGGTGACGACGCCTGCGGAGGTGGCGACGATGGAGCGCGCCACACCGCCGCGAGGCACGCGGTGCAGCCTCAGCTACCGGTCGGATTCGGCCGGTAGAATGGCTCGCATGATCGACTCTTCTGCCCAGGAGGGCAGCAGTAGCCAGCCGGGTAAGCCCCGGCATTCCCCTGACCCGACGACCCCGGGAGCCCTGAGCGTCCCGTGTTGATCCTCGTTGGGCTTCTTCTGATCATCGTTCTGACCGTCGCGACGGGTTACTTCGTCGCGCAGGAATTCGGCTATGTCGCCGTGGACCGGGGCAAGCTCAAGCAACGCGCCGCCGAGGGGGACCAGGCTTCCGCCCGGGCCCTGGAGGTGACCGCGCGGCTGTCGTTCATGCTCTCCGGTGCCCAGCTCGGCATCACCGTCACCGCCCTGCTGGTCGGTTACGTCGCCGAACCGTTCCTCGGTGCCGGCCTGGCCGAGCTGCTCGGGCTGGCCGGGGTCTCCAGCAGCGTGACCCTGCCGCTCTCCGTCGTACTGGCCCTGGTCATCGCGACCGTGGTGCAGATGGTGGTGGGCGAGTTGGCCCCGAAGAACCTGGCCATCGCCGAGCCCGAGCCGGTCGCCCGGGCCCTGGCCCGGTCGACCCTGGTCTACATGACCCTCGCCGGCCCACTGATCAAACTGTTCGACCGGGCCGCGGTGCGGCTGCTGCGGCGCCTCGGTATCGAGCCGATCGAGGAACTGCCCAGCGGCGCCACCCCGGAGGACCTGGAACAGATCATCGCCGAGTCCCGCCTGGAGGGCCACCTGGACGCCGAGACCTCCGCACTGCTCGACCGAGGGCTCGACTTCCGTGAGCTGACCGCGGGCGAGGTCATGGTGCCCCGGGTCGACGTGCACACCGTACGCGCCGACGAGACCATCAGCCGGGTGGTCGAACTGCTCGACACCGGCCGCTCCCGGTTCCCGGTACGGGGTGCCGAGGGGGTGGACGACCTGGTCGGAGTGGTCGGCATCTCCGACGTGCTCCGGGTCCCTCCGGCGCAGCGGGCCACCACCCCGATCAGCGCGGTCGCCGGAGCACCGTTGCTGGTGCCGGAGACCCTGCCCCTGCCGATCGTCCTGGACCGGCTGCGCTCCGGACACCGGCAGTTGGCCTGCGTGGTCGACGAGTACGGCGGCTTCGCCGGGGTGATCACCCTGGAGGACATCGCCGAGGAACTGGTCGGCCCGATCCGCGACGAGGACGACCCGCCGGAGCGGGCTCCGGCCCGACAGGACGACGGTTCCTGGGTGGTACCGGCGCGCTGGCGCATCGACGAGGTAGCCGACAGCACCGGCATCGCGCTGCCCGAACACCCCGAGTACGACACCCTCTCCGGGCTGGTCATGCGGGAGCTGGGCCGGGTGCCGGAGGTCGGCGACCGACTGGAGATCGACCTGCCGACCGAGGGTGACAACACCGAGGAGGGCCCGCGGGCCCTGGTCGAGGTGCTCGCGGTCGACCGGCACGTGGCCGACTCGGTCCGCCTGCAACTCGCCGGTGGGCGTGAGGAGGTGAGCGCGTGAGCACCGGATTCGCGCTGATCACCTCGGTGATCCTGCTGGCGCTCAACGGATTCTTCGTCGCCGCCGAGTTCGCGCTGGTGGCCAGCAAGCGCTACCGCCTGGAGCAGGCGGCAGCCGGCGGTGGTCGGGCGGCCAAGGCCGCGCTCGACGGGGTGCGCGAACTGTCGCTGATGCTGGCCGGCGCACAGCTGGGCATCACCCTGTGCACCCTGGGCCTGGGTGCCCTGGCCGAGCCGGCGATCGAACGGCTGTTGGGGCCGCTGCTGCACGCCGTCGGCCTGCCCTCGGGGGCCAGCCACGTGATCGCTCTGATCTTCGCCCTGAGCCTGGTCACCTTCCTGCATCTGGTGGTCGGCGAGATGGCGCCGAAGTCCTGGGCGATCACCCACCCGGAGCGGTCCGCCCTGCTGCTGGCCCTGCCGTTCCGGGCCTTCGCCCGGGTGGCCCGGCCGGTGCTGTCCGCGCTCAATGCGGTGGCCAACGCGATGCTGCGGCTGGTGAAGGTCAACCCGCAGGACCAGTTGGCTCAGGTGCACGGCCCGGACGAGCTGCGGATGCTGCTGGAGCAGTCCCGTGAGCACGGCCTGCTCGGTGCCGCCCAGCACGAACTGCTGACCAGCATGCTGGCGTTGCAGGGGACCACGGTGGCCCAGGTGATGGAGCCCTTCGACCGGATGGTGACGGTCCGCCACAACGACCCGGTCGACCGGATCGAGCGGGTCAGCCAGGACAGTGGCCGGTCGCGGCTGGCGGTGCTGGACTCCGCCGGTCAGGTGGTCGGCCTGGTGCACGTACGGGAGGCGGTGCGAGCCGCCGCCGTCCGGCCGGAGGCGACCGCGGCGGATCTGATGAACGAGGCGATCACCCTGCCCGACACGGCGACGGTGAACGAGGCGGTGGCCGTGATGCGGGCCCGCCAGTCGCAGTTGGCCATGGTCCGCAACGGTGCCGGTCCCACCCGGCCGGTCGGGTTCGTCGCCCTGGAGGACCTGCTGGAGGAGGTCATCGGGGAGTTCGACGACGAGACCGACCCGATCCCGCGCGCGATGCGCCGACTCAGGTAAGAGCGGCACGGATGCGGCTGACGGGGGTGTCGCCGGGCGGTACCGGCCTGACGGTGCAGACCACGTTGGCCAATCCGAGCACCCGCCCCGGCCTACGACTGCCGGGGCGGGTGAACCTGATCGCCGGTTCCGTCGACGTGCCGGTCTACCACGTCCGGCTCGGCCTGGTCAGCACGGTCGAGCCGGACGACCCGGAGGCCCCCCGCCGCCTGGTGCAGTTCCACCAGGCGCAGGTCTCCGACGCCCTGGTGCTGCGGGCGGGGCGGGCCCGCACCATCCCCTTCGAGTTCCCACTGCCCTGGGAGACCCCGCTGACCACCCTCGGCGGCGTACCCCTGCTCAGCCTGCGGATGGGGCTGCGTACCGAGGTGGCCGTCGAACCGGCGCTGGACCAGGGCGCGATGGTGCCGGTCTTCGTCCATCCCCTGCCCACCCAGCAGCATGTCCTGGCGGCCCTGGACACCCTGGGTTTCAGCGCCCGTCAGGCCGGGCTGATCGACGGTCGGCTGCCCGGGGTGACGCAGACCCTGCCCCTGCACCAGCGCTGGGGTTTCTGGGTGGGCCCCCTCTACGCCGGGCCGATCACCGAACTGGAGGTGATCTTCGTGGCCGACTCCGCCGGCCTCGAGGTGATCTTCTGGTGCGATCGCCGGCTGGCGCTGGCCGGCATCACCCACACCAGCATCAGCCGGTTCCGGGTCTGGCATGTCGGCGCGGACGAACGAGACTGGATCTCCACGGTCGACGGCTGGCTGCGCCAGACCATCAACCGACACGCCGCCGCGGCGGCCCACGCGGACTGGTCGGCGACCGTCAACGAGTCCGCCCATGTCAGCCGCCCACCCGACGAGCCGATCCCGCCCGGCTACGGCCTGGGTGGCACGGCCGGTGGCTCCGGCACCGGCGGCGACGGCACCTGAGCCTTCCCTCAGCCTTGGGCGAGCACCTCAGCCTTGGGCGAGCTTGAGGCCGAAGCCGATGAAGAGGGCCCCGACGGCCGAGGTGGCACCGGCGGACAGCCGGCGCCGCTGCCGGAACTGGGCGGCCAGGAAAGTCCCAGCGAAGATCAACGCCGTCAGGTACAGCGCGCTGGTCACCTGGGCGATCAGGCCGAGCAGCAGGAACGACAACGCCGGCCAGGGGTAGGTCGGGTCGACGAACTGGATGAAGAACGAGACGAAGAACAGGATCGCCTTCGGGTTCAGCAGGCTGATCACCAGCGCCTTGCGGAAGGGGCTGCGCATCTCCGCCGGCTGGGCGGCGTCGATCAGGCGCGGGGTGGCGGGATCGTTGCGGTCCCGCCAGCGCCGCCAGGCCGCGAGCAGCATGGTCAACCCGACATAGCCCAGGTACGCCGCACCCACGTACTTGATCACGAGGAAGATCGGCGGGTACGCCTTGAGCAGCGAGGCCACCCCGGCGGCGGAGAGGAACATCAGCACCCCGTCGCCGACGAACACCCCACCCGCCGCCCGGTAGCCGGCGCCCACCCCGCGTCGCGCGGCGGTGGAGAGTACGAACAGCGAATTGGGTCCGGGCAGCAGCACGATGGCCACGGTGCCCAGCACGTACGTCCAGATGTCGGTGATCCCCAGCACGCTGGACATCATCAGGCCACGGGTGCCTGCGCGCGAAGCATTTCCCGCAGCCTGACCTGTGCATTCGGCCACTCTTCGACAGTCATCGAATATTGCACGGTGTCCCGCCAGGAGCCGTCCGGACGCAGCCGGTGCTTACGCAGCACCCCCTCCCGGGTCGCGCCGAGCCGTTCGATGGCGCGCTGGGATCGCTCGTTGCGGATGTCGGTGTGCCACACCACCCGTACCGCCGCCAACTCGCCGAAGGCCCGTTCCAGCAGCAGCAGCTTGGCCTCGGTGTTGATCCCGGTACGCCACCAGGGCCGGCCGAGGATGGTGTGCCCGATGGCCACCGACCGCCGCTCGGGATCGATCTCGTAGTACGAGGTGGTGCCGACCACCGCGCCGGTCACCGCGCAGCGCTGTACCCAGGGCACCTGCTCACCCCGTAGCCCGGCGGCCAGGTAGGCCCCGATGGCAGCGCTCAACTCGTCCACGGTCGCCGGCTGAGGGGCGCCGAGATGCTGCCACACCTGCGGGTCGGCGGTGGCGGCGAACAGGCCCTCGGCGTGAGTCAGGTCCAGGGGCTCCAGCAGTACGTGCTCGCCGCCCAGCACCACGGGCTCATGCCAAGAGGTGCGGGTCGGTCGCAGATAGGGCGGCACCGGCACGGTGACCCCGAGGTCCCGCTCCGGTAGCCCGGCGGTCAACCGCAGCGGAAGCACCCCGGCCCAGTGCGGCAGCGCATGGTCGGCCGGGTCCTCGTTGACGCCACCGGCGCGGGAGCGTACGGAGACCTCCGTCAACGGCAACGCCAGCACCGCGGTCTCGGCCAGCTCCCGGCGGTTCGGCGGCCGACTCTCCGCCGCGCGGCCGGGGCCGACCTTGTCGACCAGGGCGGTCAGCACCTCGGCCTTCTCGGCGGGGTCGGTGACCAGCCGGGCGGTGCCGTGCGCGATCACCGAGCGGTAGTTGGCGCTGTGGTGGAACTGCGAGCGGGCGTAGACCAGGCCGTCCAACAGGGTGACGGCCACGCAGACCGGCAACCCCGCACCCCGGGCCGCCAGCAGGGGCCGGCTGCCGGTGGAGCCGTGCAGGTAGAGGGTGTCACCCAGGCGTACGTGCAGGGTGGGCAGCACCCGGGGCTCACCGTCCACGGTGAAGCCGAGGGCACAGTGGTACGCCTCGTCCAGCACGGCGTTGGCGGCGGCGCGGTCGTAGCTCATCCGCTCCCGGGAGCGGCTGGCGGTGGTTCGGGCAGTCGGCGCGTACATGCTCCCGCCTTTGTTCTAGTACAATACTGAATTTGTGTCAGCACGATATCAGGTGACCGGTACGACAGCCGCCGAGATCTCCGCCAGCATCGAGTCCGGCATCCGCGACGCCGCCCTGGCCCCCGGCGACCCCCTGCCCCCGGTGCGCGTCCTCGCCGCCGACCTGGCCGTCAGCCCGGCCACGGTCTCCCGCGCCTACGCCGAACTACGCCAACGTGGACTCATCGTCACCGCCGGCCGACACGGCACCCGGGTACGCCCCCGTCCGCCGGTGGCCGCCCGCCGGTCCGCCCTGCACCCACCATCCGCCGCCGGACTGCGCGACCTGTCCCGAGGCGAACCGGAGGCCGGACTGCTCCCACCGCTCGGCCCCCACCTGGCCGCGCTGGCCGACACCATCGGCCCGGCGATCAGCTACTCCGACGCCGGCACCCTGCCCGAGTTCGCCGAGGCGGCACGCGAACGGCTGGCCGCCGACGGCGTACCCGCCACCGACCTGACCCTCAGCGGCGGGGCCCTCGACGGCATCGAACGACTCCTCACCACCTGGCTGCGCCCCGGAGACGCGGTGGCCGTGGAGGATCCCGGGTGGGCCAACCAACTCGACCTCATCGCCGCCCTGGGCCTACGCCCGATCGGGGTACCGGTCGACGACGACGGCCCACTGGTCGCCGGGGTGGCCGCCGCCCTCGCCGCCGGGGCCCGGGCGCTCATTGTGACCAGTCGCGCCCAGAACCCCACCGGCGCGGCCGTCTCCGCCGACCGCGCCGCCGCCCTGCGTGACCTGCTGGCCGGCCGCGCCGACGTACTGCTGATCGAGGACGACCACGCCGCCGAACTGGCCCGGGTGCCGCTGCATCCCCTGGCCGGGGCGACCGCCCACTGGGCCTTCCTCCGCTCGGTGAGCAAACCCTTCGGCCCCGACCTGCGCCTGGCCGTGCTGGCCGGAGACGAGACCACGGTGGCCCGGGTGGCCGGCCGTACCCGGGTCGGCGCCGGCTGGGTCTCCACGGTGGCGCAGCGGCTGGTGCTCTCCCTGTGGCGCGACCCGGCGGTGACCGCCCTGATCGAACGGGCCGCCGACAGCTACGAACGCCGCCGCCGCGGACTCGTCGAGGCCCTCGCCGAACGCGGCCTGACCGCACACGGCCGCAGCGGGCTCAACGTCTGGGTGCCGGTGCCCGACGAAACCGTCGCCTCCACCGTGCTGCGCGACGCCGGCTGGCTGGCCGCCCCCGGCGCCCTCTTCCGCATCGCCAGCCCGCCCGCCCTACGCCTCACCGTCAGCCCCCTCACCGACCCCGACCTCCACCCCCTGGCCCAAACCCTCACCCAGGCCGCCCACCCCACCCCACCCCCCCACTTCACCACCTAACCCACCCCACCCCCGCCGTCCCACGCCCCGCCGCGCGCCCGCCCCGCCCCCGCGATCTTGCACCTTTGGTCGGGGCATACCTCGTATTCGTGTGCAAAAGGGAGACCAAAAGTGCATGATCGGCGCGGGTGGCGCGGGTGGCGCGGGTGGCGCGGGTGGCGCGGGTGGCGCGGGTGGCCGGGTCGGGGTGGCTTGGCGGGGTGGTGGGGGGCGGGGGTGGGTGGGGCGGGTAGAAAGGTGGGTATGGTCGATATTGCGCCCGGGGCGCAGCAGTTCATCCCGCCGCAGGCGGAGACCCTCGACGACCTGCGCGCGGCCGCTGCCGGCTGTCGGGGCTGCGAGCTGTACCGGGACGCCTCGCAGACCGTCTTCGGTCGGGGTGACGCCACCGCCCGGCTGGTCTTCGTCGGTGAGCAACCCGGCGACATGGAGGACCAGAAGGGACTGCCCTTCGTCGGCCCCGCGGGCCGGCTGCTGCGTCGCGCGGTCGATGACGCGGGGCTCGACCCCGGCCACATCTACCTCACCAACGCGGTCAAGCACTTCCGGTTTGAACTGCGTGGCAGGCGACGCATCCACCAGACCCCGGACCAGGTGCACATCACCGCCTGCCGACCCTGGTTGGTCGCCGAGTTCACCAAGCTGAGCCCGGAGGTCATCGTGGTGCTCGGCGCCACCGCTGCGAAGGCCCTGCTGGGTCCGGGTTTCCGGGTCACCCGCCAGCGTGGCGAACTGCTGCCCTGGCCGGCCGCCGCCCAGCACCCCGAGGACTTCCAACGGGTACCGGTGGACAGCGCCGGAGACACCACGGACGCGCCGTCGGCCCGCCTGCTGGCCACCATCCACCCCTCCGCCGTGCTCCGCGCGGACGACCAGGACAAGGCGTACGAAGGACTGGTCGCCGACCTGACCGTCGCCGCACGAGCCCTGACCTGACCGTGCCGCACCCGGCTCCGCCGGCTACCCGGATCACCACCAGACAGCGGAACCGGGCAGGTCGGTGACACACTTGCCGCCAGCAGGCCACGGCGGCACCACCGGGATCACGAAGGAGATCATCGGGCGCGGCCGGGAATCGTGACGGAAGCCGAGGACGAGCGTTGACCACCGATCTGACCACCACGGCATCCGCGCCGCCCGACGTCGTGCCGATCCAGCGGCGTACCCTGCGCCTGCTGTTCAGCACCCAGATCATCGGTGGCATCGGGGTGACCATCGGCATCGCCGTGGGCGGGCTGCTCGCTGCCGAGATCGCCGGCACCGCGGTCTCCGGCCTGGTGCTGAGCGCCTCCGTGGTCGGCGGTGCCCTGCTCGCCATCCCGGTCACCCGGATCATCACCCGACACGGCCGTCGCCCCGGCCTGGCCTTCGCGTACGGCGTCGGGGCCGTGGGCGGGGCCCTGGTGGTGCTCGCCGCGGCGAGCGGGTCGATCCCGCTGCTCTTCCTCGGCATGCTCATGTTCGGTGGCGGCTCTGCGGCCAATCTCCAGGCCCGCTACGCCGCGGTCGATCTCGCCGCGCCGGACCGTCGGGCCCGGCAGCTGTCCCTGATCGTCTGGGCCACCACGGTCGGCGCGGTGGCGGCACCGAACTTCGCCGCGCTAGCCGACCGGGCCGGCGGGAGTTGGGGACTGCCCCCACTGTCCGGTCCCTTCGCCTTCAGCACGGTGGCGTTCCTGCTGGCTGCCGGCGTACTGCTGCTGTGGTTGCGACCGGACCCGCTGCTCACGGCCCGCCGGTTCGCGGCGGCCCGGACCGGCCCGGACACCGCCACCGAGCCGGCCGGGACCGTGGCCGCCGAGACCGGTGCGGGGACGCCGGTCAAGTCGCCCACCGAGCCGTCGGCCGGGCGCGGCGCGGGTCTGCGGGCCGGCTGGCTGGTGGTACGCGCCCAGCCCGCCGCCCGGCTCGGCGTCGCCGCCGTGGCGGTCGGCCACCTGGTGATGGTGGCGGTGATGGCGATGGCCCCGGTGCACCTGCGGGACCACTATCCCGTCGAGGAGGTGCTCCCGGTGGTCGGCCTGGTGCTCAGCCTGCACATCGCCGGCATGTACGCGTTGGCGCCGCTGGTCGGCTGGCTGGCCGACCGGCTCGGCCGGCGCGGGGTCATCCTCGGCGGGGTCGGCATGCTGCTGGCCGCCTGCGCGGTCGCCGGCACCGCCGGGCACAGCACTTTCCGGCTCGCCGTCGGGCTGGTGCTGCTCGGGCTGGGCTGGTCGGCGACCATGGTGGCCGGCTCCACCCTGCTGTCGGAGTCGGTGCCGGACGCGGTACGCCCGCACGCCCAGGGCCTGTCCGACCTGCTGATGGGGTTGGCCGGTGCCCTGGCCGGGGCGGTCAGCGGTTTCGTCATGGAGTGGGCGGGCTATCCGGTGCTGAGCCTGCTCGCCGCGGTCGCGGTGGCACCGCTGCTGGCACTAGCGTTGCGTCCGGTGCGGCCGGGCGTACCGGAGCAGGAGGGGCGGGCACAGTGCGGCTGACGGACTTCTGGACGCGGCTGGAGGAGGCGTTCGGGCCGGGCTACGCGGCCAGCATCGCCCGCGACCAGGTGCTGTCGCAGCTGGGTGGGCGGACCATCGAGCAGGCCCTGGCCGAGGGTGAGCAGACCCACGTGGTGTGGCGTGCGGTGGTCGCCGCCTATCCCGACCGGGTGCCCGCCCGGCTACGCTGAGCAGCCGATTCGTTACTTCCGCGTGTCTGTTGCCGACTCGTACACCTGTTCGGCTATTGTCCACAGGCAGGTGCTCGTCCACAGGCCACGGCAGGTCGGCTGGTTTTCTGTCGGACCCAGCGCCTAGCGTGTGTCGCGTGACGCGAAGCTCAGGAAAGACGCCGGCGAAGGCAGGGGTGGCAACGATGGCGGCAGGGCCTGACCGGGAGAAGGCGCTTGACCTTGCTCTCGCTCAGATCGACAAACAGTTCGGCAAGGGCTCGGTGATGCGGCTGGGGGAGCGGCCGGTCGTGCAGACCGCGATCATCCCCACCGGCTCCATCGCGCTCGATGTGGCTCTCGGCGTGGGGGGTCTGCCCCGGGGGCGGGTCATCGAGATCTACGGCCCGGAGAGCAGCGGTAAGACCACGGTCGCCCTGCACGCGGTGGCCAACGCCCAGCGCAACGGCGGCATCGCCGCCTTCATCGACGCCGAGCACGCACTCGACCCGGAGTACGCCAGGGCCCTCGGCGTCGACACCGACGCCCTGCTGGTCTCCCAGCCGGACACCGGCGAGCAGGCGCTGGAGATCGCGGACATGCTGGTCCGCTCCGGCGCGCTGGACATCATCGTGATCGACTCGGTGGCCGCGCTGGTGCCGCGCGCCGAGATCGAGGGTGAGATGGGCGACAGCCACGTGGGTCTCCAGGCCCGGCTGATGAGCCAGGCGCTGCGGAAGATCACCGGTGTGCTCAACAACACCGGCACCACCGCGATCTTCATCAACCAGCTCCGCGAGAAGATCGGGGTAATGTTCGGGTGTGGATCTTGGGACACTAAGGTCACTCTCGCCGACGGCTCTCAGCAGCCCCTCGGCAAGATCGTAACCGAGAAGATGGACGTCGAGGTGCTCTCCTACGACGGGGAATTGGGGTGCCTCGCCCCGCGCCGGGTCGTCAACTGGTTCAACAACGGCACGACCGAGGAGTTCCTGCGGTTCAAGGTCGAGCGGGCGGGTGGCGGTTCCGGTCGCGGTCAGGCGACCATGTCAATGACCCGTAACCATCTGATCATGACTCCGGGCGGCTGGCGCGAGGCGGGTGAGCTGCTCCCCGGTGACCGGGTGATGTTGGCCCAACCTCACGTATTTAGCCCGCAGCAGTGGCAGTTAGTGCTGGGTTCAGTGATGGGGGACGGTGCCATCTCCGGGCCTGTGCGATCCGATGCCGAAAGCGGTCGTTTCCGGATGGGGCATGGCGCGAAGCAGACCGACTACCTCGACTGGAAGGTCTCCCTGCTCAGCAACATCCGGCACAGCCGGACCTCCAACGACAAGGGCGCGGTGTTCGCCGACTTCACACCGCTCGCCGAGCTTGGCGAGCTGCGGCAGGCGGTCTACCTGGGCGACGGTAAGAAGCACCTGAGCTGGGATTACCTCAAGGAACTGACCCCCTTTGCGCTCGCTGTCTGGTACATGGATGACGGCTGCTTCACGCTGCGCTCCAAGGGAGTGCAGCAGCGTACCCAGGACGGCAGTGGTCGCATCGAGATCTGTGTCGAGGCGATGAGTGAGGGGTCTCGTGAGCGGCTCGCGGACTATCTGCGCGACACGTACAGCCTTGATGTGAGAATCGCACCGAAGGGCACCGGGTCAATCCCGTACCTACGATTCACCACGGCGGCTTCCGAGAAGTTCCAGGAGATCGTCGCGCCTTACATCCCCGAGTGCATGGAGTACAAGCTTCTGCCGAAGTTCCGTGGCCAGTGCGAGGTCAGGCCGCAGTTCATGGAACCCGTGATGTATCCGCTGCCTGCCCGGATCCTCGAGATTGAGGCCAGGCGCGACTACAAGAACATGGACCGGTTCGACATCGAGATCGAAGGATCACACAACTATCTCGCTGACGGAATCCTGGTGCACAACAGCCCGGAGACGACCACCGGTGGTCGGGCGTTGAAGTTCTACGCCTCGGTCCGGCTCGACGTGCGGCGCATCGAGAGCCTGAAGGACGGCACCGACGTGGTCGGTAACCGCACCCGGGTCAAGGTCGTGAAGAACAAGGTCGCCTCTCCGTTCAAGCAGGCCGAGTTCGACATCATGTACGGCAAGGGCATCTCCCGCGAGGGTTCGCTGATCGATGTCGGTGTCGAACAGGCGATCATCCGGAAGTCCGGCGCCTGGTACACCTACGAGGGCGACCAGCTCGGCCAGGGCAAGGAGAAGGCCCGCGAGTTCCTCCGGGAGAACCCGGACGTGGCCGCCGAGATCGAGAAGAAGATTCTGGAGAAGCTCGGTGTCGGGGTCGGCTCGGGCGATGCCGCCGGTGGCCCGGAGCTGCCGCCGGTCGACTTCTGATCGATCTGATCAGTGGCTGGACGACGTGCCCGTACGGGGCGGGGCTGGGATGCCAGTCCGCCCCGCACGGGTGACTCCACACCGCGTCCGCGCCGGGGCCGCCGCACCTCCGGCGACGAGTCCACACCGGGCCCTGGTGCCGCCGGGCGGGACGATGCCGACCAGGTGGCTGCCGCCGGGCGGGACGAGGCCGAGGTGGCCCGGGAGATCTGCCTGCGGCAACTGGCGGTCCGCCCCCGCACCCGCGCCGAGTTGGCCACCGCCCTGGCCCGGCGGGGCATCTCCGAGGAGACCGCCGGCGAGGTTCTCGACCGCTACGACGAGGTAGGCATCATCGACGACGCCGCGTTCGCCCGGGCCTGGGTGAGCAGTCGGCACTCCGGTCGTGGGCTGGCCCGCCGGGCCCTGGCCAACGAGCTACGGCAGCGCGGGGTGGACGGGGACACCGCCAGCGCGGCCCTGGAGGAGTTGGACGAGAGCACGGAGGCGGAGACGGCCCGGGCTCTGGTGCAGCGGAAGCTGCGTACCGTCCGGGGTGAGCCGGAGGCGGTGTTCCGGCGGCTGGTCGGCATGTTGGCCCGCAAGGGCTACCCGCCGGGGGTGGCGATCCGGGCGGTCAAGGAGGCCCTGGCGGCGCAGAGCGCCGAGGCGGCCGAGTTCGCCGAGCAGATCGACGCGGACGCCCTGGCCGACACCGAGGGGTGACCGCCCGGCCGACAGGAGGCGCGAGGATGTTGCAGGGTTGCCTCAACGGGGACCGTGGCCGCGACAGCCATCCTGCCGTGCCGTTGAGCCCTGCCGAGTTGGCGGCCGACGCGGCCCGGTGCGCCGGGCTGGGGGTCGCTGCGGTGCATGTTCATCCGCGTACCGCCGAGGGGGTGGAGTCCCTGCGGCCGGAGGTTGTCGCCGATGCCCTGGTGGCGATCCGCGCGGCGGTGCCGGGCCTGCCGGTGGGGGTGAGCACCGGGGCGTGGATGGAACCGGATCCGCAGGCCCGGGTGGCGGCGGTGCAGTCCTGGACGGTGCTGCCCGACTTCGCCTCGGTCAACGCGCACGAGCCCGGGGCGGAGGCGGTGGCGCGGGCCCTGCATGAGCGGGGGGTCATGGTGGAGGCCGGGCTCTGGACACCCCCGGCGGTCGAGGCCTACCTGGGCTGGCGGGTGCCGGTCGGTCGGGTGCTGGTGGAGTGCATGGCGCCCGCGCCGGAGGATGCCCTGGCCGAGGCGGCCGCTATGCTCGACGCGCTCCCGCCGGGAGGGCCTGGGGTGCTGTTGCACGCCGAGGGTGCCGGGGTCTGGGCGGTGTTGGCGGAGGCGGTCCGGCGGGGCCTGGCCACCCGGATCGGGCTGGAGGACACCCTGTGGCTGCCGGACGGGTCGCCGGCGCCGGACAACGCCGCTCTGGTGGCTGCCGCCACGGCACTGGGGGCTGGTTGACCGGGCCGCTGGGCCGGGGGCCGGGGATCCGGGTCGATAATCGTCTCGATTGTGTCGCTCTGACCGACTCGTGATCAGCGCAGCGTCACGACGCAACTTCGTTCCGTCCGGGTGGTTTGATCATGACTTCTTGACCGGAGGCCCTCGGAGACCTAGCCTCGCCATAAAGGCTCACATTGCCCGACCAAGCGCAGGCTAAGCGCACAACATAGATCGCGTAACAGAACAGCATCACTTTGGCCAGCGTCAACGGCCACTGACGCCAGCTTCGGACAGGCCGGTCCGGGGCCGAGGCGACAACTGCACCTGGCCTGCCGAGGGTCCCCACGGACCGTCGGCAGGGAGAGCTATCCGCGGCCTGCGCTCCGGTCGGGCGTCCAGAGCCGTAGGAGCACGCCCACCGGCGGCTCCTACGGCGCGACGTTCAGGGGAGGCGCGCCATGGCGGGGCGACAGAGGTTCACCGGGTGGCCGGCATGAGCGAGCGTGGCGGGCGGGCCGGCGCGGACTCCGGCGCCGCCGACGAGGATGAGCAGAGCTCCGGGCACCCGGATGATCCGGTATTGCGGCCGGGTGCTGACCGGTGTGGCTCTGCGGCCCTTCGGTGGGGCGGGGTGCCGGCATGAGGGCCCTGGACGTCGTACTCCTGATCGTCGTGCTGGTGTTGACCGTGGTGGTGCTCGCCGCGGCGGTCTTCGGGGCGCGGGTGCTGCGCGGGCTGCAGACGCGACCGGTGCCGGAGGATCCGGCGTACATCGCCGAGAAGGACCGCCAGGAGCAGTCCCTGGCCGCGCTCCGGACGGCCGCCGACGAGGCGAACAGCACCATCGATGTGGCGAAGTCCGCGGCGGCGGCGGCCCGGGCCGAGGCGGCGGCGGCCCGGGCTGAGGCCAAGGCGGCCCGGGCGGAGGCGCGGCGGGTCCTCGACGACGCCCGGGCCGAGGCGGACACCGTGCTGGAACGGGCGCACAAGCAGGCCGAGGCGGACGCCGAGCAGTTGCGCACGGCGGCCCGACGCAGCGGTGAGCGGGAGGTGGCGGTGCTCGCCGCGACCACCCGGGAGCAGGCGGCCGAGGTGGAGCGGCGGGCGGCCCGGATGGACGAGCGGGAGCGGATGCACACCGAGGAGGTGGAGCGACTGGCCGAGCGGGAGCGGCAGCTGACCGCAGCCAGTGCCACGCTCGCCGCCCGGGAGGCCGCCCTGACCGTCCGGGAGGCGGAACTGGCCGAGGCGGAGAGCCAGCGGCGGCGCGAGTTGGAGCGGGTGGCGGGGTTGACCGCCGACACCGCCCGGGCCGAGCTGGTGGAGTCCATCGAGAGCCAGGCCAAGCGGGAGGCCGCGCTGCTGGTGCGGGAGATCGAGTCGGATGCCCGCTCGACCGCGGAACAGCGGGCCCGGCACATCGTGGTCGACGCCATCCAGCGGGTGGCCAGTGAGCAGACCGCCGAGAGCGTGGTCAGTGTGCTGCACCTGCCGGGTGACGAGATGAAGGGCCGGATCATCGGCCGGGAGGGCCGCAACATCCGGGCCTTCGAGTCGGTGACCGGAGTCAACCTGATCATCGACGACACTCCCGAGGCGGTGTTGCTGTCCTGCTTCGACCCGGTACGCCGGGAGGTGGGTCGACTGACCCTGGAGAAGCTGGTGCTGGACGGGCGGATCCACCCGCACCGCATCGAGGAGGTGCACGAGCTGGCCCGGCAGGAGGTGGACCAGCTGTGCCAGCGGGCCGCCGAGGACGCCCTGGTGGAGGTCGGCATCACCGAGATCCACCCGGAGCTGGTGACCCTGTTGGGGCGGCTGCGTTACCGCACCTCGTACGGGCAGAACGTGCTCAAGCATCTGGTGGAGACCGCGCACATCGCCGGCATCATGGCCGCCGAGCTGCGCCTGGACGTGCCACTGATCAAGCGGTCGGCCTTCCTGCACGACATCGGCAAGGCGCTCACCCATGAGGTGGAGGGCAGCCACGCCATCATCGGCGCCGACGTGGCCCGCAAGTACGGCGAGAGTGAGGACGTGGTGCACGCCATCGAGGCGCACCACAACGAGGTGCCGCCGCAGACCGTCGAGGCGGTGCTGACCCAGGCCTCGGACGCCTGTTCGGGGGGCCGGCCGGGGGCCCGGCGGGAGAGCCTGGAGGCGTACGTGAAGCGGCTGGAGAGGATCGAGGAGATCGCCGCCGGCAAGCTCGGGGTGGAGAAGGTCTTCGCCATGCAGGCCGGCCGGGAGATCCGGGTGATGGTCAAGCCGGACGACGTGGACGACATCGGCGCGGCGGTGCTGGCCCGGGACGTGGCCAAGCAGATCGAGGAGGAGCTGACCTATCCCGGTCAGATCCGGGTGACCGTGGTCCGCGAGTCCCGGGTCACCGAGATCGCCCGCTGACCGAGGGGCCCGGCCGCAGCGGCGCGGCGGGGGGCACCTCCACAGACTGAAGCGACAGGGCCGGCCCGAATGGGCCGGCCCTGTCGCGTACGTCGAGGTTCGCTCAGCCTTGCGGCTCGACCGTGGTGGCGTTGGTCGGGGCCTGGTTGTTACGCGGTTTGCGCGCCCGGCGGGTGGCGGTGCGGCGCTCCAGCCAACCGGCGAAGGCGGTCAGCAGGGAGTTGATGATGATGTAGATCACCGCGATGACGATCGCCGCCGGGATGATGTTGCCGTAGTTGGCGGCGAGGTCGTTGACACCCCGCTGGAGCAGCTCGGGGTAGGCCACGATGTAGCCCAGTGCGGTGTCCTTGAGCAGCACCACCAGCTGGCTGACGATGATCGGCAGCATGGCCCGGGCCGCCTGCGGGATCAGGATCAGCTGCATGACCTGGGTCTTGCGCATACCGATCGCGTACGCCGCCTCGGCCTGCCCACCGGGCACGGACCGGATGCCGGCGCGGAAGGCCTCGGCGAGCACCGACCCGTTGTAGAGGGTCAGACCGATCACCACGGCCCAGAAGGCGGTCACCGGACCGTTGATCACGTACGGCAGGCCGTAGAAGATGAAGAAGATCATCAACAGCAGGGGTACGGCCCGGAAGAACTCCACGATCGCACCGGCCGGAATGCTGATCCACAGGTGGTCGGAGAGCCGGGCTACCGCGAAGATGATGCCGAAGGCCAGGGAGAGCAACATGCCCAGCCCGGCCGCCTTCAGGGTGGCCCACAGGCCCGGCACGATGAACTGGGTCCAGGTCTTCGGCTCGGTGAACGGCTTCCACAGCCAGGCTTCCAACTGGTTCGCCTGGTCGAACTTGGTGTAGATCCAGTAGACCAGCCCGAGCAGGGCGACACCGAAGACCACGCTGAGCACGGTGTTGCGCACCTTGGCGCGTGGCCCCGGGTGGTCGTAGAGGACGCTGCTGGTGCTCATCAGCGCTTCACCGCCAGTTTGTTGGCCAGCCAGCCGAAGAAGTAGCCGGTGGGGATGAGGAGCGCGGCGAACGTGCCGGCGAAGACCAGGAAGATCTGGATGACGGCGTCACCGTTGAAGTTGATCAGGTCCTTCATCACGTTGGAGGACTCCATCAACCCGATGGTGCCGACGATCGTGGCGTTCTTGCAGAGCGCGATCAGAATGCTGCCGAACGGCGCGACCACCGAGCGCGCGGCCTGCGGCAGGACCACGATCCGCAGGGTCTGCCCGAAGGTCAGCCCGATGGCCCGGGCCGCTTCGGCCTGCCCGGTCGGCACGGTGTTGATGCCGGAGCGGACCGCCTCGCAGACGAACGCGGAGGTGTAGGTCGACAGGCCGATCACGCCGAGCCAGAAGACGTTGAGGTCCAGATCCTGCGACAGGCTCAGCCCGAGGGTGACGAACAGGCCGAAGTAGCAGAAGAAGACGACCAGGGTGAGCGGGGTGTTACGGAAGATGTTGACCCAGGCTGCGCCGAAGCCGCGCAGTACGGGTACGGGGGAGACCCGCATCGCGGCCAGCAACACGCCGAGCACCAGCGCGGTGGCCGCTGACGCGCCGGTCAGCTTGAGGATCCAGAGGAAACCCGACACGTACGCGTCGAAGTTCTTCGGATCAGTGAATACGTGCATGCTTCGGCTCCCGGGGCACGTGTTGGCGGCCGGTGACAGGCCGGAGCCGGCACCCACGCGGGATGCCGGCTCCGGTACCGGTCATGCGCCGCAGTGGGTCAGCTTGGTGGTGTCCAGCTCGGGCGCGGGGGTGCCGCTCTTGCCCAGGGTGGTGTCCCAGGCGGCCTTGTAGCTACCGTCGGCGGCGGCAGCCTTGAGGATCTCGTTGATCTTCTCGCAGCCGGTGGTGTCGTCCTTCTTCAGGCCGATGCCGTACGGCTCGTCGGAGAAGGTGCTGCCGACGACCTTGAACTTGCCGGCGTACTGGTCCTGCGCGGCGTAGCCGGCGAGGATGATGTCGTCGGTGGTCACCGCGTCAACCTGGCCACCGTCGAGCAGCGGCAGGCACTTGGAGTACGAGTCGAACTGCTGCAGCCGAGCGTCCGGGTAGTTCTCCTGGATCCGCTTGGCCGGGGTCGAGCCGCTGACCGAGCAGACCGTCTTGCCGGCCAGCTGGTCCGGGCCGGTCAGGGTGGAGTCGGACTTGACCAGCAGGTCCTGGCCGGCGATGTAGTACGGGCCAGCGAAGTTGATCTTCTGCTTGCGCTCGTCGTTGATGGTGTAGGTCGCCACCACCAGGTCGACGGTGCCCTGCTCGATGAAGGGCTCACGGTTGGCCGACACGGTGGTCTTCCACTCGATGTTGCCCGCGTCGACGCCGAGGCCCTTCGCGATGATCTTGCCGATCTCGATGTCGAAGCCCTCGTACTGGCTGCCGGTCTGAAGACCCAGGCCGGGCTGGTCGGCCTTGACGCCGATGACCAGCTTCTTCTGGCTCTCGGCCTTGCCGACGATGCCGGTGGCACCGGTGCTGCTGCCGCCCTCGTCGCTGTCGCCGCCACAGGCGGCCATGGTGACCGCGAGACCGGCAGCGGCGGCGACGGCCGCCATGCGCTTCATTCGCATAGGTGTTTCTCCTTCTGGAACGGGAGCCTGCCGGGTCACGGCACACTCCGCTAAGGGGTTTAGTGCGTGAGGATTTTGGAGAGGAAGTCCTTGGCGCGCTCGCTACGCGGGTTGGCGAAGAACTCCGCCGGAGTAGCGTCCTCCACGAGTTTGCCGTCGGCCATGAAGATGACCCGGTTGGCGGCGTGCCGCGCGAAGCCCATCTCGTGGGTGACCACGACCATGGTCATGCCTTCGCGGGCCAGCGAGGTCATGACGTCCAGCACCTCGCCGACCATCTCCGGGTCCAAGGCGCTCGTGGGCTCGTCGAAGAGCATCGCCTTGGGCTGCATGGCCAGCGCCCGCGCGATCGCGGCCCGCTGCTGCTGCCCGCCGGAGAGCTGGGCCGGGAACTTGTCGGCCTGGTTGGCGATGCCCACCCGGTCGAGTAGGGCCAGGCCCCGCTCGCGTACTGCGGCGGGCTTCTCCTTGCGCACCTTGATCGGGCCCAGAGTGACGTTCTCCAGGATCGTCTTGTGCGCGAAGAGGTTGAACGACTGGAACACCATGCCGACCTCGCTGCGCAGCTTGGCCAGTGCCTTGCCCTCCGCCGGCAGTTCCTGCCCGTCGAAGGTGATGGTGCCGGAATTGATCGGCTCAAGTCGGTTGATCGTGCGGCACAGGGTCGACTTGCCGGAGCCGGACGGGCCGATGACCACGACCACTTCGCCCCGACCCACCGACAGCGAGACATCGTTCAGCACGTGCAGCGGCCCAAACCACTTGTTGACCGAGTCCAGCACGATGAGCGGTTCGCCCGTCGTCACGTCGTCCACCGTCCCCCTCATTGCTTTCGGGGTCGGTCGACCCCCGGATGACGGCCACTGTAGGCGGGCTGACGTGGCTGAACACAACTCAGATGGTCACGAGGCGGTAACACCCTGGCGGATCGCGTCCCAGCGTCCGAAATTGCCCGCTCCTGGTGGCGATTTCGGGCGGTGATGTAGATCATGGGAGGGTGGCAGAGCAGGTGCGATTGACCAGGTACGCCCGGGGAGGCGGATGCGCGTGCAAGATTCCGCCGGGTGAGTTGGAGGCGATGGTGGCCGGGCTGGGCCCGGCCGTCAGCTCGCCGGATCTGTTGGTCGGACTGGACCATGGCGACGACGCCGCCGTGGTCCGGTTGGACCCGCACACCGGGGTGGTGAGCACCGCGGACTTCTTCACCCCGGTCGTCGACGACGCCTACGACTGGGGCCGGATCGCCGCGACCAACGCCCTGTCGGACGTGTACGCGATGGGCGGCCGCCCTCTGGTCGCCCTCAACCTGCTCTGCTGGCCCCGGGAGGTGCTCCCCCTGGAGTTGGCCCGGGAGGTGCTGCGTGGCGGCCGTGACGTCGCCCGGGAGGCCGGCTGTCACCTGGCCGGCGGGCACAGCGTCGACGACGACGGCCCGAAGTACGGCCTGGCGGTCACCGGGCTGGTCCGCCCCGAGGAACTGATCACCCTGGACGCGGGGCGGGCCGGACTGCCGCTGTCGCTGACCAAGCCGCTCGGTGTGGGGGTGCTCAACACCCGGCACAAGAACACCGGGGAGACCTTCCCCGAGGCGGTCGCGGCGATGACCACCCTCAACCGGGAGGCGGCCCAGGCGGCGGTGGCGGCCGGGGTGCGGTGCGGCACGGACGTGACCGGATTCGGCCTGCTCGGCCACGCCTCCAAGCTGGCCCGGGCCAGCGAGCTGACGGTGGCCATCGACATCGACCGGGTGCCGTACCTGGCCGGTGCCCGGGAGGCGGCCCGGGAGGGGTACGTCAGCGGTGGCTCGCGCCGGAACCTGGAGTGGGTCACTCCCTGGACCGACCTGGCGGCGGCGGGGGAGATCGACCGGTTGCTGCTGGCCGACGCGCAGACCTCCGGCGGCCTGTTGGTGGCCGGGGAGATTCCGGGCGCACCCGTGATCGGTGAGCTGCTACCGCGCGGCGAGCACCTGGTCGTACTGCGCTGAGGTGGTGCGGGCTGCGGCGTGCCGTGCTTACCCGCGTGCGCGATACCCGATAATCTGTCACCTTCCCGATACTCGCAGCGAGGTGCCTCGGGGAAAATTGCCCAGAATGGTCACAGACCGGTAACTTGCCCCCGCCTGAGGGCAAATGCCCCCCACCATCGTGGGTAGGGCCCGCTCCCGAGGCCCCTGGGACGAGCACAGCGAGGAGGCGGCATGACCGAGCTGTGGAACTGGAGAATCGACCAGGTACGACCGGTGGAGGTCTACCCGGCACTGGCCGATGCGCTCGGTCGGGTGGTGATGCCCCTGGCCGTCGCCGACCCGGCGCGACTGCCGACGTACGCGGTGGTCTGCGACGTGTGGCAGGCGCCCGGGGAGTTCGCCACGATCGTGGACTGTTACGGGGTCCCGGACGGGCTGCCCGAGCTGCCCAGCATCGCGGCACTGGCCCGGCTGCTGGACCGCAACTGCCTGCTGCGGGACGACACCCTGGACGAGACCCGGCACCTGCTGGTCGCACCGGACGGCAGCATCCGCCCGGTGCACTTCGACGTGCGGGAGACCGACGAGGGCGAGGTGCTCAGCGACCGGCGGCTGTGCACCGAGGCCGACCCCCGGTGCCGGGGCTGGTCGCGCTGCCACCGGTCGCGCTGGGCCCCGGACTCGGTGAACCCCGCCCTGGCCGCCGCCTGAGCCTCACCCAGCCGGCCTGAGCGCCACCCAGCCGGTGAGCGCCAACCCTGAGCGCACCCGGCCGGCTGAGCGGCGACAAGGGGCCCTCGCTTACCGGCCGCGGACGACGAGGTCGTCCAGGAGGGTGCGGGTGGCGGCCGCCACGGCGGTCACCGCGGCGTCGAAGGCGGCGGCGTTGTGCCCCGCCGGGGCGCGGAAACCGGAGATCTTCCGGACGTACTGCAAAGCCGCGGCCTGCACGTCCGCGTCGGTGACCTCCGGGGTGTACGGCTCACGCAGGGTTTTGATGCTTCGGCACACGGCTCCTCCTAGTTCCGTCCGACCACAGGGTGCCGGATACGCTGTGCATGTCATGACTACCGCAGCGGCGGGCAGCCCGCGCACCTACCAGGTACGCACCTACGGCTGCCAGATGAACGTGCACGACTCCGAGCGCATCTCCGGCCTGCTGGAGCAGGCGGGTTACATCCGCGCGGGCGAGGCCGAGGACTCCCCGGACGTGGTGGTGTTCAACACCTGCGCGGTCCGGGAGAACGCCGACAACCGCCTGTACGGCAACCTCGGTCATCTGCGTCCGGTCAAGGACCGGCATCCGGGGATGCAGATCGCGGTCGGTGGCTGCCTGGCCCAGAAGGACCGAGGCGACATCGTCCGCAAGGCGCCCTGGGTCGATGTGGTCTTCGGCACCCACAACATCGGGTCGCTGCCGGTGCTGCTGGAGCGGGCCCGGCACAACGCCGCCGCCGAGGTGGAGATCCTCGAATCCCTCGACGTCTTCCCGAGCACCCTGCCGACCCGGCGGGAGTCGACATACGCCGGCTGGGTGTCGATCTCGGTGGGCTGCAACAACACCTGCACGTTCTGCATCGTGCCGTCTTTGCGGGGCAAGGAGAAGGACCGACGCCCCGGCGACATCCTCAGCGAGGTACGCGCCCTGGTCGACGAGGGTGTGCTGGAGGTGACCCTGCTGGGGCAGAACGTCAACTCCTACGGGGTGGAGTTCGGCGACCGGTACGCCTTCGGCAAGCTGCTGCGGGCCTGTGGACAGATCGACGGGCTGGAGCGGGTCCGGTTCACCAGCCCGCATCCGAAGGACTTCACGGACGACGTGATCGCCGCGATGGCGGAGACCCCGAACGTCTGCCACTCGCTGCACATGCCGTTGCAGTCCGGATCGGACGACGTGCTGCGGGCGATGCGCCGGTCGTACCGGGCCGAGCGCTACCTGGGCATCATCGACAAGGTCCGGGCGGCGATGCCGGACGCGGCCATCACCACCGACATCATCGTCGGGTTCCCCGGCGAGACCGAGGCGGACTTCGAGCGCACCCTGGAGGTGGTCCGGGCGGCCCGGTTCTCCTCCGCCTTCACCTTCCAGTACTCCAAGCGCCCCGGCACCCCGGCCGCCACCATGGACGGTCAACTGCCCAAGCAGGTCGTGCAGGAGCGCTACGAGCGGCTGATCGCCTGCGTCGAGGAGATCACCTGGGCGGAGAACAAGAAGCTGGTCGGCGAGCCGGTGGAGGTCCTGGTGGCCGTCGGGGAGGGCCGCAAGGACGAGCGCACCGGCCGGCTGTCCGGGCGGGCCCGCGACGGGCGTCTGGTGCACTTCGACGCCGGGTCGTACGCCGGGGCGATCCGCCCGGGGGACATCGTGCACACCGTGGTCACCTACGCCGCACCGCATCACCTCAACGCCGACGGGGAGCCGCTGTCGCACCGGCGGACCCGGGCCGGCGACGCGGCCGAGGCGGGGCGTGCGACACGTAACCCCGGGGTGTTGCTCGGTCTGCCCACCATCGGTGCCCCGGCCCCAGCGCCCGCGCCGACGACCGGCTGCGCCGTCTCACACTGAACCGGTCGGGGCCCGGTGGAAACCGGACCCCGACCGTCGTACGGTCAGACCGAGATCCGACCGGCGCCCGCGCCGCCGGTCACGATCGACTTCACGCTGCTGGCACTGTCCAGGCTGTAGCCGTACGGGATGCCGGCCACGCTGCCGCCGGACTGCCCGCCGCCGGAGTTGACGAAGTGGTTGTTGCGGGCCACCAGGGAACCCGGACCGGAGTCGCCCTCACCCCGGTGGAACGGGTCCGGGGTGTTCTCGAAGTAGTTCCCCTCGACCAGCACCCCGGCGTTCATCGTGGACGCCACGCCGTAGCCGCGTACGTTGCTGTAGAAGTTGTTGTAGACGTGCACCGGGTTGCCGAAGCGGACCCGAGGGTTGCGCTGATTGCTGCCGTCGAACCAGTTGTGGTGGTAGGTGACCCGCAGCTTGCCGGTGTCCTGGCTGCCGTTGTCGTCGCTGTGCCCGAGCAGCATCGCCTTGTCGTGGCTGAAGATCCGGTTCCAGGACACGGTGATGAAGTCCGACCCCCGCTTGATGTCGACCGCACCGTCGTAGCCGCTGCTGAAGGTGTTGTGGTCGACCCAGATGTTGGTGGCCGACTGCTCGATGTTGATCGCGTCGTCGCCCCAGTTCCGGAAGGTCAGGTTCCGGATGATCACGTTTCGGTCGCCGTTGATGGTGAAGCCGCAGCCGACGATGGTGGCTCCCGCGTTGCCGAGGATGGTCTTGTTGGACCGCACCCGCAGCATCCCCGAGCAGTTGATGGTGCCGGAGACCCGGATCACCGCCGCGCTGCTGGAGTTCAACGCGCTGGTCAGCGCCGAGGCGCTGGTGACCGTGGTGGTGCCGGCGCTGCCGCCGCCGGTGGTGCCGCCGTTCTGGGTGGCCCAGCCGACCAGGCCGGTCTGCGGGGCCGGGTTGGGCGGGGGAGTGGTGCCGCCGCTGCCCAGCCTGATCAGCTGCCAGCGCTGGTTGGCGCCGTCGAGATCCGCGTACTGCGAGACCATCCCGCCGTCAGCGGTGGACCACTGCCACACCTCCAGGGCCTTGCTGCTGTGCCGGTTGATGAACCGGACGTCGCCGTTGGCGGAGTCCGCGAGCCGCCAGTGCTGCTTGGTGTCGCTGCTCGCGGTGACCTGGGTGACCTGCACACCGTCGTTGGAGTTCGGGACGGCGACGACCTTGCCGGAGTGCCGGTTGCGCAGCTGGTAGTAGCCGTTGCCCACGTCGACGAACTGGAACTGCTGATTGTTGCCGTCGGCACGGGTGAACTGCCGGATCTCCCCGCCGTCGGCGGTGGACCAGTTCCACAGATCCATCGCCTTGCCGCTGTTGCGGTTGACGAACACGTATTGCGCGCTGGTGTCCACGGTGGCCGCCGAAGCGGGGGTCACCGCCACCGCCACCACCGCCGCGGGCAGTACGACCGCCGTCGCGGCCATGACCGCCAGTCGCCGGGTCAGGCGACGTGTGACGAGTGCAAGCACGGTCAATCTCCTCATCCTCTGGGTACGCGGAACGGGTCGGACGACGCGCGTCAGGGCGGCACAGACCAGTCGCCGGCACCGGCGGCGCAGGGCCCGTGACGCGGGTGGCCGCAACGACCATGGATGGTGGTGGATCGTCGCGGCGTACGCCTGGAGGCGTCATCGGCGTGTGGTCGGCAGGGGTACGCCCCGACATCGGAGGCTGCCGTGCCCAGCGGCAGCGATGCCGGTGGCGGTCGCAGAGTTGCGCCCTGCCGTCGGAGGAACTGGTCGGAAACGGCTCCCATGCCCAGCCCGAAAGGGCAACCGCTTTCCTCAGATAATCACAGATCGACGTCGATGTAAATGTCGAACGTTAACATCGCCGTGACCAGGGGCGCGACAACCGAAAAAGCCCCCGGTTCCAGGCGGAACCGGGGGCTTTCGCAAGCGGTGACTCAGCCGGCCTGCTCCGCCAGAGCGAGGAACTGGCGCTTGGAGGCGAGGGCCTGCTCCGCCTCCTTGATCCGGCGGGCGTCCCCGGCGGCCTGAGCCCGGCTCAGCCGCTCCTCGGCCTCGGCGACCTGGGCCCGCATCTGGGCCAGCAGGGGGTTGTCCTCCCGGCTGGTCCGACGCCACGCCGAGTCCATCACCTCGCGGACCTTCTCGTCGATCGCACGCAGCCGGCGCTCCAGCCCGGCAGCCGCCTCCCGCGGCACCCGCCCGGCCTCGTGCCACTGCGCCTGGATCTCGCGCAGCTTGGCCTGAGCACCCTTCGGGTCACCCTCGATGTCGAGGGCCTCCGCCTCGGCCAGCAACGCCTGCTTGCGCTCCAGGTTGGCGCGCTGCTCGTTGTCCCGCGCCGAGAAGACCTCACTGCGCCGGGTGAAGAAGGCGTCCTGGGCGGCCCGGAACCTCTCCCACAGCCGCTGCTCGGCCTCCTTGGAGGCACGCGGGGCGGCCTTCCACTGGTTCATCAGCTCCTTGAGCTGGTTGGCGGCCGAGGCCCACTCGGTCGAGTCCTTGACCTTCTCGGCCTCGGCGACCAGCTCCTCCTTGACCGTCTGCGCCTGCTTGCGCTGCTGGTCCAGGGAGGCGAAGTGCGCACCCCGACGACGGGTGAACCCGTCCCGGGCGGCGGCGAACCGCTTCCAGAGTTCACCGTCGGTCTTCTTGTCGACCCCCCGAATGGTCTTCCACTCGTCGAGGATCTCCTTGAGCCGGTCGCCGGCGGTCTTCCAACCGGTCGACTCGGCGGCCAGCTTCTCCGCCTCCTCCACCAGCGCGGTCTTGCGGGCCAGGGCCTCGCTGCGGGCCGCCTCCTTGGCGGCCTTGGCCTCGCCGGCCTTCTCCTCGGCCACCGTGGCGAGCCGGTCCAGTCGCGCGGCCAGCGCGTCGATGTCACCGACCACGTGCGCCTCGGCCAGCGAGGCGCGAATCCGTCGTACGGTGGCCAGGGAGTGGTTCGCGTCCGCAGCGCCGGAGTTGAGCCGTGCCTCGGTCAGGTTCACCTCGGTCACCAGGTCGGCGAAGCGGCGGGCGAAGTGTGCCAGCCCCTCCTCCGGTGCTCCCGCCTGCCAGGATCCGACCACCCGCTCGCCCTCGGCGGTCTTGACGTAGACGGTGCCGTCCGCGTCCACCCGTCCGAAGGCAGTCCAGTCGCTCATGTGCCCATCCTCGTTCTCCCGGTGCCCCTGGGGAGAACTCTCTCCCGGGCACCGCCACGGCGCAGCCAAGTTTCTCCGGGCATTGTCACAGGTACGCCCCGGTCCGCGTCGAGCGCCTATCGCCGACCGTGACCATACGGTGTCCTAGGCACTCCGTGGCATCATCCGGACCGGCGTGCCGCACCGCGCCGGTCGGCTGTTGCGGCACCGGCGCCGCACGGAACTGACCTCCCAGCTCAGTGGGTACGGCGGTGACCTGGGGTGCATGGTCGGTCCGGCCGGACCGATACGGTTGCCGGGTGCCACTGGTCGCCGCCGCCGTCTGCCCACACCCGCCGTTGCTGATTCCCGAGGTCGCGGGTTCCGCCGCCGCGGAACTGGACGAACTCCGTCGGGCCTGCCACGCCGCGGTCACCCGGCTGCTCGACTCCGCCGCCGCCGAGGTGCTGGTCGTCGGTGAGGGCCCGCTGACGCTGCGTCACGAGCCGCCCTTTCACGGCTCGCTCGCCTCCTTCGGCCTGCCGGTCGAACCGGCCCTCGGTCGGCTGCCCGCCGGTAGCCGACCCGATCTGCCGCTGAGCCTGACCATCGGCACCTGGCTGCTGGGCCGGGCCCGCCCGGAATCGCCCCCTGCGGTGCCGGCCATGTACTCCCTTGCCGGAGAGACCGACCCGGTCGCCTGCGCGGAGTTCGGCGCCGGCCTAGGGGGCGAAGCGGACTGGGCGCTGCTGGTGATGGGTGACGGGTCGGCCTGCCGGGGTGAGGGGGCGCCCGGCTACGCCGACCCCCGCGCCGAGACGTACGACACCGGGGTCGCCGAGGCCCTGGCCGACGCGGACCTGGCCGCCCTGCTCGACCTGGACCCGGAACTTTCGGCGCAGCTGCGGGTCGCCGGCCGGGCCCCGTGGCAGGTGCTGGCCGGGGCGGCCCGGGCTGCCGGCGGTCCCTGGCGGGGTGGGCTGAGCTACTCCGCCGCCCCCTACGGAGTGGCCTACTTCGTGGCCAACTGGGAACGGCAGTGACCCCGGGCACGGTGCTCGCCGTGGTCGGACCCACGGCGGCGGGGAAGTCGGCGCTGAGCATCGCCCTGGCCCACGCCCTGGACGGCGAGGTGGTCAACGCCGACTCGATGCAGCTCTACCGGGGGATGGACATCGGGACGGCCAAGCTCACCCTCGCCGAGCGGGAGGGGGTGCCGCACCACCTGCTGGACATTTGGGAGGTCACCGAGGCGGCAAGTGTCGCCGAGTACCAGGGGCTGGCCCGGGCGGCCGTCGACGACATCCTCACCCGGGGACGGGTGCCCCTGCTGGTCGGCGGCTCCGGGCTGTACGTGCGGGCGGTACTGGAACAGTTCGAGTTCCCCGGCACCGACCCGGTGCTGCGGGCCCGGCTGGAGGAGGAACTGGCCACCGAGGGCCCGGCACCCCTGTACGCGCGGCTGCGGGAGGCCGACCCGGCGGCGGCGGCCGGCATCCTGCCCGGCAACGGCCGGCGGATCGTCCGCGCGCTGGAGGTGATCGAGCTGACCGGGGCTCCGTTCACCGCAGCCCTGCCCGAGCCGACACCGTACTACCCCGCCGTGCAGATCGGCGTCGACCTGGACACCCCCCTGCTCGACGAACGGATCGCCGTCCGGGTGGACCGGATGTGGGCCGAGGGACTCGTCGCCGAGACCGAAGGGCTGGTCGGGCGGGGTCTGCCCGAGGGGCGTACGGCCAGCCGGGCGCTCGGCTACCAGCAGGTGCTGCGGATGCTGGCCGGGGAGCTGACCGAGACCGAGGCCCGCGACGACACCGTACGGGCCACTCGGCGCTTCGTCCGCCGCCAGCGTTCCTGGTTCCGGCGCGACCCCCGGGTGCGGTGGCTGGACTCGGCCGCGCCCACCCTGGTCGAGGATGCCCTGCGGATCGTCGGTGACGCTGCGCGATGATGGAGGGGTGAACTTCACCAAGGGGCATGGCACCGGAAACGACTTTGTGATCCTGCCCGACCCGGACGGTGCGCTGGACCTGACCCCCGACCTGGTGGCCGCGATCTGCGACCGGCGACGGGGGATCGGCGGCGACGGCGTGCTGCGCGTGGTCCGGGCCGCCAAGCACCCCGAGGGGGTGGCCCTGGCCGGTGACGCCGAGTGGTTCATGGACTACTGGAACTCCGACGGCTCCTTCGCGGAGATGTGTGGCAACGGCGCCCGGGTCTTCGTCCGCTTCCTGCTCGAAACCGGACTGGCCACCCCGGTCGACGGTGTCCTGCCGGTGGCCACCCGGGCCGGACTGGTGCGGGCCCGCCTCGACGGCGCGGACATCGCCGTCGAGATGCGCCGCCCTCACCTGTACGCGACCTCGACGGCCGCCCTGGGCGGACTGACCCTCAGCGGCACGGCGGTGGACGTCGGCAACCCCCACCTGGTCTGCCCACTGCCGGCCGGCCTCGACTTGGCCGGTCTCGACCTGACCCGGGCACCGGCCTACGACCCGGCGATCTTCCCGCGCGGGGTGAACGTGGAGTTCACCACCGCCGGGGAGCCGCTCGACGGGGTCGACGGGCACGTGCTGATGCGGGTCTACGAGCGCGGTTCCGCCGAGACCCTGTCCTGCGGCACCGGCGCCTGCGCCGTCGCCGCAGTCGCCCTGCGCGGCCTGGCCCGGGAGACCGGCACGGTGGCCGTCGACCTCCCCGGCGGCCGACTCACCGTCACCCTGACCCCGGACTCCTGCTGGCTCTCCGGCCCCGCCCTCCTCATCGCCACCGGCACCCTCACCCACCCCACCCCCTAGCCCCGCCCCGAGCGCCCCGCCCGCGCCCCGCCTCGCCGATCTTGCACTTTTTGTCGCTGAAGTGCCCCTTTATGTCGCATCTGTCCCGACCGAAAGTGCATGATCGACGCGCTGGGCTGCGCGGGCCGCGCCGCACTGGGCTGCCATGCGACGCGCCGGTGCGAAACGCGCGCCTGGGCCGCGTAGGGCGCGGGTGTGGGGATGAGGGTGGGCGGTCGAGGCGTGGGGCGGACTCAGGCTGCACGAGGAGGGGAGAGCGAAACGCGTCGCCCGCGCGCCTGGCTGGGCGCGCGGGCGATTGAGGTGCGCGGGGGCTGCTCCGCCCGTCAGGGGGTGGCGGAGGCGTTGGCGGCGATCTCGGGGAGGTCGGCGGGACCGGGGTCGGCGGCCGGCGGGGGAGTGCTGGCGGGGTTCTGGGCGGCGGCGCGGACGGCGGCGGCCACCGCCGGGGCGACCCGGGAGTCGAAGACGCTCGGCACGATGACGGTGGCGTTGATCTTCTCCTCGCCGACCACGTCGGCGATGGCCTGGGCGGCGGCGAGCGCCATCTCCTCGGTGAACTCCTCGGCGTGCGCGTCGAGCATGCCGCGGAAGACGCCGGGGAAGGCGAGCACGTTGTTGATCTGGTTCGGCTGGTCGGAGCGGCCGGTGGCGACCACGGCGGCGTGCTTGCGCGCCTCCCGCGGGTCGACCTCCGGGTCCGGGTTGGCCAGCGCGAAGACGATCGAGTCCTTGGCCATCCGGGCGATGTCGTCGCCGGTGAGCAGGTTCGGGGCGCTCACCCCGATGAAGACGTCAGCACCCTCCAGCGCCCCGGGCAGGTCACCCGAGTAGCCGTCCCGGTTGGTGTTCTCGGCCAGCCACTGCCAGGCCGGGTTGAGGTCGGGCTGGCCGCGGTGCAGGGCTCCCTGGCGGTCGTACGCGATGATGTCGCCGACCCCCTGGCGCAGCAGCAGCTTCATGATCGCGGTGCCGGCCGCGCCGGCCCCGGAGACGACCACCCGTACGTCCGCCAGCCGCTTGCCGACCACCCGCAGCGCGTTGGTCAGCGCGGCCAGCACGCAGATCGCGGTGCCGTGCTGGTCGTCGTGGAAGACCGGGATGTCCAGCGCCTCACGCAGCCGGGCCTCGATCTCGAAGCACCGCGGCGCCGCGATGTCCTCCAGGTTGATCCCGCCGTACGCGGGCGCGATCGCCTTGACGATGGCGACGATCTCGTCGGTGTCCTGGGTGTCGAGCACCACCGGCCAGGCGTCCACCCCGCCGAAGCGCTTGAACAGGGCCGCCTTGCCCTCCATCACCGGCAGGGAGGCCGCCGGGCCGAGGTTGCCCAGCCCCAGTACGGCCGAGCCGTCGCTGACCACGGCCACGGTGTTGCGCTTGATGGTCAGCCGGCGGGCGTCGGCCGGGTTGTCCGCGATCGCCTGGCAGACCCGGGCCACCCCCGGGGTGTACGCCCGGGACAGCTCGTCACGGGTCCGCAGCGCGACCTTCGGGCTCACCTCGATCTTGCCGCCGAGGTGCAGCAGGAAGGTGCGGTCGGAGACCTTACGTACGTCGACCCCGTCGAGGGTCCGCAGCGCGGCGACCACCTGGTCGGCGTGGCCGGCGTCGGCGGTGTCGCAGGTGAGGTCCACGATCACGTGGTTGGGGTCGGAGTCGACCACGTCCAATGCGGTGACGATGGCCCCCGCCTCGCCCACCGAGGTGGTGAGACGCCCGATCGAGGAGGCGTCGGCGGGCACGGCGATACGGACCGTGATCGAAAATCCAGCACTGGGCAGTCGGGTGATGGCCACGCAATTCCCTCCGTCGGCGGCGAACGGCTCATGGAATTTCTACCCGTTCTACCTGGGCCTCTGGCAGCCACCCCCAATTGTGCTGCTTTGTGTGCTGGGCATATAGCGGGTGCGACCGGCGTTGCCACATGACAGGATTACTTCGTACAGCAACAGTTCGGACAGGAGAAGCGCTTGCGAGACCAGGAGACCTACGTCCCCAACGACGACATCGAGACAACCACCGGTGAGTACGAACTCTCCGAGCGGCAGGCGTTGCGACGGGTCCCCGGCCTCTCCACCGAGCTGACGGACGTCACCGAGGTCGAATACCGCCAGCTGCGGCTGGAGCGGGTGGTCCTGGTCGGGGTCTGGACCGAGGGCACCCAGGCCGACGCGGAGAACTCCCTGACCGAGTTGGCCGCGCTGGCCGAGACCGCCGGCTCCCAGGTGCTCGAAGGTCTCATCCAGCGACGGACCCGACCGGACCCGGCCACCTACATCGGCCGCGGCAAGGTCGACGACCTGGGTGCCATGGTGCTCGCCGCCGGTGCCGACACGGTGATCTGCGACGGTGAACTGTCCCCGTCCCAGCTGCGCAATCTGGAGCAGCGGACCAAGGTCAAGGTGGTCGACCGTACCGCCCTGATCCTGGACATCTTCGCCCAGCACGCCAAGAGCAAGGAAGGCCGCGCCCAGGTCGAGCTGGCCCAGTTGGAATACCTGCTGCCCCGGCTGCGCGGTTGGGGTGAGACCCTGTCCCGGCAGACCGGTGGTTCCGGTCGCGGTGGGGGCGCCGGCGGCGGCGTGGGTGTGCGTGGTCCGGGTGAGACCAAGCTGGAGACCGACCGGCGACGGATCCGCCACCGCATCGCCCGGCTGCGCCGGGAGATCAAAGCCATGAGCACCGTACGCGAGACCAAGCGCTCGCGTCGCTCCCGCAACGCGGTCCCGGCGGTGGCCATCGCCGGCTACACGAACGCCGGCAAGTCCAGCCTGCTCAACCGGCTCACCGGGGCCGGGGTGCTGGTGGAGGACGCCCTGTTCGCCACCCTGGATCCGACTACCCGCCGCGCCACCACGGCCGAGGGGCGGGTCTACACCCTCTCCGACACGGTCGGGTTCGTCCGGCACCTGCCGCACCAGATCGTCGAGGCCTTCCGCTCGACCCTGGAGGAGGTCGCCGAGGCCGATCTCGTGGTGCACGTGGTCGACGGCACCCATCCCGACCCCCAGGAGCAGGTCCGGGCCGTGCGGGAGGTGCTGAGCGAGGTCGGCGCCGACCGGCTGCCCGAGCTGCTGGTGGTCAACAAGACCGACGCCGCCGACGAGGAGACCCTGCTCCACCTCAAGCGGCTCTGGCCGGACGCGGTGTTCGTCTCCGCGCACAGCGGGCTGGGCATCGAGGAACTGCGCGCGACCATCGAGCAGCGGCTGCCCCGTCCGGCGGTCGACGTGCGAGTGGTGCTGCCGTACGACCGGGGTGACCTGGTGGCCCGGGTCCATCGACAGGGTGAGGTGCTCAGTACGGCCCACCTGGCGGAGGGCACGATGCTGCACGTACGGGTCAACGAGGCCTTGGCGGCCGAACTGGCCCCGTACCACGACACGGCGGAGACGGTCCGTACCGCCGGGTAACGCGGCTGCCGCGTGACCCGGCGGAAACCTCCGGCATGCGACACTTCCTTCATGCTCCGCACTGCTTCCCCGGTCACGGTGGCACTCGGCCTGCTCGGGGCCACCGTGACTGTCACCGGTGCCGTCCTGGCGGCACCGGTACCGCAGCCTGCCTCCGCTGCGTCGACCGTCGCGGTGACAGGCCGGGCGGCGGCGCCCAGCACAGTCCTGCCGGCGGCCCTCGGCGCGCCGTTGACCAAGGCGGGCAAGAAACAGTGCACGGTCACCGATTCGCGCCTGCGGGAGATGTCCGGTCTGGTGGCCACCCGCAACGGGTACATCGTGATCAACGACAGCACCGACCAGGACGACCGCAAGCGGGTCTTCTACCTCAACAAGGACTGCCAGGTCGTTCGCGACGTGGGCTACTCCGGCGCGGGGCCGTTCGACACCGAGGATCTGGCCATCTCGCCGGACAAGAAGAAGCTGTGGATCGCCGACACCGGTGACAACGTCACCAGCCGGCAGCGCCGCGAGCGGGTGGCCGTCTGGAGCATGCCGGTCAACGGCAGCGAGCAGCCCAAGTTGCACCGGCTGGCGTACCCGGACGGCAAGCCCCGCGACGCCGAGGCCCTGCTGATCGGCGACGACAACCTGCCGCTGATCATTACCAAGGTCACCGCCGGCAAGGCCGAGATCTTCACCCCGGACGGGGCCCTGAAGACCGGTGACACCGCGCCGGTGCCGATGAAGAAGCTCGGCGACATCACCCTGCCGAAAACGGACACCGAGAACCCCCTGAGCACCTTCGGGCGGGTCGCGATCACCGGTGCCGCCCGGTCCCCGGACGGTGCCCGGGTGGTGCTGCGCACCTACGCGGACGCCTTCGAGTACGACGTCCAGAACGGCGACCTCGTCGGTGCCCTGACCAACGGCACCCCTCGGGTCACCGCCCTGGCCGACCCCTTCGGCGAGGCGATCTCGTACTCCACCGACGGGAAGACCTTCCTGACCGTCTCCGACGCCGGTCACCTGGACGACGACGAACCGGTCGACATCCTCAGCTACACCCCCTCCACGGAGGGCCCGAAAAACCTGGCCGAGGATCCGGACGCGGCCAAGAAGTCGACCGGCCAGTCCTTCCTGGACGGGTTGACCCTCGACGACATCACGTACCTGATCGCCTCCGTCGGGGTGCTCGGCGCGTTGCTGGTCGGCGCGGGCATCTTCGGCATCCTGCGGGCCCGCAAGCGGCGGCCACCCGCGGGCAAGGGCGGCAACCGCGACGACGACGGCCCGGGACCCACCTGCGGTGGCGACGACGGTACGCCGAAGGACCGCGCCCGCTCCGGTGCGGTGTACGGCGGCGCTGGCGGTGGGGTCTACGGCGGCGGCTCACCTGACGGTGAACGCCCCGGGGCGGCCCGTTCCGGGCCGGTCTACGGGGGGCGTGCCGGCGGCAACGGTGCCCGTCCGGGCGGTGGCGGTGTCTACGGCGGTGGGGGCCGCGCCGGCGAGGCCGGCCCCGGCAGCGGCGGCCGACCCGGCGGTGGCCGCCCGGCCGGCGGCGGTGGCGGCGGGGTGTACGGCGGCGGGGCCCGGTCCGGCGGACCGCCGCCCGCCGGCGGTCGCGCGGAGCCCCCGCGAGGTGGTGCACGGGTCGAACCGCCACGGGGCGGTGGCCGCGCAGAACCCCCACGGGGCGGTGGCCGTGCGGAGCCGCCACGGGGTGGCGGCCGTGCGGAGCCGCCACGGGGTGATGCGCGTGCCGAGCCACCACGCGGCGGGGGCCCTGCCCAGCCACCGCGTGGTGGAGGACGTGCCGAGCCGCCGCGGCGGGGCGGTGGCCCGGCCGAGAACGACTATCGGGGTCGACGCTCCGGTCGCTACCGCGAAGACAACTCCGAGCCCTACGGCCAACCACCCGGCGGCAGCTACGGCTACCGGGGCGACCGGTACTGACCAGAAGAGGCCCAGCACCGTTGCGTGCCCAGGGCGATACTGGGCACGGCCAGCGGCGCTTCTCGAGGCCGTCCCGACCTGGCCGCACCGGTAGGGTGCCGGGCACACCCAGCACCGGTAGGTGCCCAGGTAGTCCCTGGGCACCGTCCGTCGAGCTGAGGCTGGTGGGTGCCGGTCAGATCCGGCGCAGCACCGCCACCACCCGGCCCATGATGGTGGCGTCGTCGCCGGGAATGGGGTCGAATGCCGGGTTCTGCGGCATCAGCCAGACGTGACCGTCGCGGCGCCGGTAGGTCTTCACGGTCGCCTCGCCGTCCAGCATGGCGGCGACGATCTCCCCGGAGTCGGCGGTCGGCTGCTGCCGGACCACCACCCAGTCGCCGTCGCAGATGGCCGCGTCGAGCATCGAGTCGCCCTTGACCTGGAGCATGAAGACCTCGCCCTCGCCGACCAGTTCGCGGGGCAGCGGGAAGACCTCCTCCATCGACTGCTCGGCGAGGATCGGCCCACCGGCGGCGATCCGGCCGAGCATCGGCACGTACGCCGGGGTGGGTCGCTGGGAGCGGCTCAACTCGTCGTCGAGGTCGGCGGGCGGGCGGACGTCGACCGCCCGGGGCCGGTTCGGGTCCCGGCGCAGGAAGCCCTTCTTCTCCAGCTCCTTGAGCTGGTAGGCGACGCTGGAGGGGGAGACCAGCCCGACCGCCTCGCCGATCTCACGCACGCTCGGCGGGTAGCCGTGCCGTTCCACCCAGGTACGGATGAAGTCCAGGATGCGCCGCTGCCGGGCGGTGAGGTCCGCGGTGGCCGGGTCCGGGAAGGTGTTGGTCACCGGGGCCACCGGGCGTACCGCGGGCTGTGCCGCCCGGGCCCGGGTGACGCTGCGGCGTCGGGTGGGCGGCGGCCCCGCCTCGCTGCTCTGCTGCGGGCTGTGTGGCCGGTTGGCCCGGTCCTGGGTCACGTCCGTCCTCCCTGGTCGGCGCTGGGTGCCTCGGCGGCTCGTGGTGCGTGCGGTGGTCTGCCGGACAGCAGGTCGACCATGGTCACCTCCGGCTGTTCAGACCGTATAGGTGAGATCAGTCATTTTCAAACATCTGTACGAGGTTTCTCCGCGTGTCGACACGCCTAACGGTGACATTCGTACGCCTGTTCTGATAAATGATACGTCTGGTCGAACGGATGTTCGATCCGCTGCCTTTTTCGGAGATCCGATCCCCTCGGGCGGTAACCGGCGTCACCTCGCCGCGTTGGGTTCTCGGGTTGCGTCGGAGTCGCCGGTCGGGTGGGCTGTCAGGCGACGCGCCGGACACGCCGGTCAACTTGACCGCGGTTCGCCAGCGGCCTAGGTTCAACCCCTAGATGTAGTAGTCACACGGGCGTAACTAGCCTACAGGTTGGGTTCGACTACGGAACGCACTCCCGTACAGTCAGTCGGCGGCCATCGGTTGAAGGATGGTTCGTCGCGCTGAATCGTGCCCGGAGGCGGCCGTAGGCGTGCCCTTTGTCGATCAAGGAGGTCGGGCGATGCGGTGTCCGTACTGCCGGCACGCCGACTCCCGGGTGGTCGACTCGCGGGAGGCCGACGACGGCCAGCTGATCCGTCGCCGACGCTCCTGCCCGGAGTGCGGCAAACGGTTCACCACGGTCGAGGAGGCCGTGCTCGCGGTCGTCAAGCGCAGCGGGGTGACCGAGCCGTTCAGCCGTACGAAGATCATCGGTGGGGTGCGCAAGGCCTGCCAGGGCCGGCCGGTCGACGAGGACTCGATCGCCCTGCTGGCGCAGCGGGTCGAGGAGACCATCCGGGCCAAGGGGGCCGCCGAGATCCCCAGCCACGAGGTGGGGCTGGCCATCCTGGGTCCCCTGCGGGACCTGGACGAGGTCGCCTACCTGCGGTTCGCCAGCGTGTACCGGTCGTTCGACTCGCTCGCCGACTTCGAGCGGGAGATCGAGACGCTGCGGGCCGCCGCGCGTGCCCGGCTGGGTGCCGAGGCCGAGACGGCCGGCGCTGCCGGCCCCGCGCAGTGAACTTTTTCAGCGGTAGTGACAGTCGGATCGCGCGGTGCCGCGCGGACGAGGGGGCGGATGAGATGCCGGGGGATGGCGTGACAACAAGCAGGGCACGAAGCAAGGCCGGCGCGGGTCTGAAGGTCGAGCGGGTCTGGACCACCGAGGGCGTGCACCCGTACGACGAGGTCGCCTGGGAGCGGCGCGACGTCGTGATGACCAACTGGCGGGACGGCTCGATCAACTTCGAGCAGCGGGGGGTGGAGTTCCCGGAGAGCTGGAGCGTCAACGCGGCCAACATCGTGACCACCAAGTACTTCCGGGGCGCGGTGGGCACCCCGGAGCGGGAGTGGTCGCTGCGGCAGCTGATCGACCGGGTGGTCACCACCTACCGCACCGCCGGTGAGGAGTACGGCTACTTCGCCAGCCCGGCTGACGCGGAGATCTTCGCCCACGAGCTGACCTGGATGCTGCTGCACCAGGTGTTCAGCTTCAACTCCCCGGTCTGGTTCAACGTCGGCACGCCCTCACCCCAGCAGGTCAGCGCGTGTTTCATCCTGGCCGTGGACGACTCGATGGACTCCATCCTCGACTGGTACAAGGAAGAGGGGCTGATCTTCAAGGGGGGCTCCGGCTCCGGGGTCAACCTCTCCCGGATCCGCTCCTCCCGGGAGCTGCTCTCCTCCGGTGGCACCGCCTCCGGCCCGGTCAGCTTCATGCGCGGCGCGGACGCCAGCGCGGGCACCATCAAGTCCGGCGGCGCCACCCGGCGGGCGGCCAAGATGGTCATCCTGGATGTCGACCACCCCGACATCGAGGAGTTCGTGATCACCAAGGCGCGGGAGGAGGACAAGATCCGCGCCCTGCGCGACGCCGGGTTCGACATGGACCTGGGCGGCGCCGACATCGTCAGCGTGCAGTACCAGAACGCCAACAACTCGGTCCGGGTCTCCGACGAGTTCATGACCGCGGTGGAGAACGGCGGCGGCTTCGACTTGCGGGGTCGGCTCGACGGGCAGACCATCGAGACCATCGACGCTAAGAAGCTGTTCCGCACCATCTCCCAGGCCGCCTGGGAGTGCGCCGACCCCGGCCTCCAGTACGACGACACCATCAACGACTGGCACACCTGCCCGGAGACCGGTCGGATCACCGCCTCCAACCCCTGCTCGGAGTACCTGCACCTGGACAACTCCTCGTGCAACCTGGCCTCGCTGAACCTGATGAAGTTCCTCCGCGCCGACGGCGGCTTCGAGGTGGAGAAGTTCGTCAAGTCGGTCGAGTTCGTCATCACCGCGATGGACATCTCGATCTGCTTCGCCGACTTCCCGACCGAGAAGATCGGCGAGACCACCCGGGCGTACCGGCAGCTCGGCATCGGGTACGCCAACCTGGGTGCCCTGCTGATGGCCTCCGGCCTGCCGTACGACTCGGACCAGGGGCGCTCCCTGTCCGCCGCGATCACCTCGCTGATGACTGGTACGGCGTACCGCCGCTCGGCCGAGCTGGCCGGCATCGTCGGGGCGTACGACGGCTACGCCCGCAACGCCGAGCCGCACAAGCGGGTGATGCGCAAGCACGCCGCCGCCAACGACCAGATCAAGCCCAGCGGTACGGTGGCCACCGCAGTGGTCCGCGAGGCCACCAAGCAGTGGACCCAGGGCAACAAGATCGGTGACAAGTTCGGCTGGCGTAACTCGCAGGCCAGCGTCCTCGCCCCGACCGGCACCATCGGCCTGATGATGGACTGCGACACCACCGGAGTCGAGCCGGACCTGGCGCTGGTCAAGTTCAAGAAGCTGGTCGGCGGCGGCTCCATGCAGATCGTCAACCAGACCGTGCCGCGCGCCCTGCGTAGCCTCGGCTACCCGGAAGAGCAGGTCGAGGCGATCGTCGAGCACATCGCCGACCACGGCCACGTGGTGGACGCCCCCGGCCTCAAGCCGGAGCACTACCCGGTCTTCGACTGCGCCATGGGCGAGCGGTCCATCGCCCCGATGGGTCACGTCCGGATGATGGCGGCGGTGCAGCCGTTCATCTCCGGTGCCATCTCCAAGACGGTGAACATGCCGGAGCAGGCCACTGTCGAGGACGTTGAGAAGATCTACTTCGAGGGCTGGAAGCTCGGCCTCAAGGCCCTGGCGATCTACCGGGACAACTGCAAGGTGGGCCAGCCGCTGTCGGTGGCCAAGCCGAACAAGGCCGCCGAGCCGGCCCCGACCACCGCGGTCGAGCCGGTGGTGGAGAAGGTCGTGGAGTACCGCCCGGTGCGCAAGCGGCTGCCGAAGAAGCGCCCCTCGGAGACCATCTCCTTCTCGGTCGGTGGCGCCGAGGGCTACCTCACCGCCTCCTCCTACCCGGACGACGGCCTGGGCGAGGTCTTCCTCAAGATGTCCAAGCAGGGTTCCACCCTGGCCGGGGTGATGGACGCCTTCTCGGTGGCCATCTCCATCGGCCTGCAGTACGGCGTCCCCCTGGAGACGTACGTCAGCAAGTTCACCAACATGCGCTTCGAGCCGGCCGGCATGACGGACGACCCGGACGTGCGGATGGCCGCCTCGGTGATGGACTACATCTTCCGTCGCCTGGCCCTGGACTTCCTGCCGTACGAGCGCCGCGCTGAACTGGGCATCTTCACCGCCAAGGAACGGGCCGCCCAGCTGGCGGCCGAAGCCGAGGCGGAGGCCAACGGCACGGACCTGACCGCGATGGCTGCCTCCGCCCCGGTGGAGCACCGGCCGGAGGAGCCGAAGGCCGGGCCGATCGCCCAGCCGGCCCAGGAACTCGCCGAGGTCGCCGCGGTCAAGCCGGCCCCGGCGGTCGGTTCCAGCACTGAGCTGCTGGAAGCCGTGATCGGCAAGGCCGCCGACGCGCCGCTCTGCTTCACCTGCGGCACGAAGATGCGCCCCGCCGGCAGCTGCTACGTCTGCGAAGGCTGCGGCTCCACCAGCGGCTGCAGCTGACCCGTCACACCCCGACCGCCCGGCCTCGCCCCCCGAGGCCGGGCGGTCGCCGCATCCCCCACCTGCCTGCTCCTCCCACACCCCGCCCTCCCGCACCCCTCTCTCTCCCCGTCGACGCTTCTATAGGTGGGCCGGTTCCGGGAGGAGTTGGTATCGGTAGGTTCGATGTCGGTGAGCTACGAGTGACTCATGCAAGATCTGGCCGCCAGCAGTGGGTGTGCCGTGGAGTCGACCTGTCCTCGTGGGTTGCCGGCGTCGGCCCGGCCCACCTTGCTGGCCTGATCAGAAGCCTGTCCGCGACTGGTGTCGCGTGACTCATCACAGATATGCCGCCGGGTGACCGTCTCCCGGGCCGACGCCGTCCGAACGTCGTCCCGAGCAAGGGAGAACCGTCCGTG